>JAFPDB010000286.1 GCA_017390085.1 Bacteroidales bacterium
GATATCAGCGTCCATGTACCCGGAAGCCAACAAATTGTCCCACATAGGCATAACATCATTGCCAAGGCGCAGCACATTGTCCGATGCCAATGCCAGGAGGTCGGAACTGGTATTCGAGAGGACCTACACTGAGTAACCACGACAGGGACTGGGAGAAGCTTATTGAACGGACAAAACAGCCACCGGTTCTACCGTCGTTATTCGATTAGGGGGGCTTGTTTTTCAAAAAATAATCCACGACGCCGTTTTTGCTGGCATTGCGGACTGTGTTTTCGTGTCTTTTGAATTTTATCGGACAGCAATAATTTGAAGTAAGGGTAGGAAGCCATTTGGACAAAATTAAAACAATATTACCTCAAGAATCCACCCGCCAAGTTTACTTCCAGTTGTGGCGTGACGAGATGATGATGGCGGAATACGCATATCACAAACCATTCTCAAACTGAAACAACACGAAAAACAACAGAGGGGGTGAGATGGAGGGGGAGAGTGGAGTATTGGTGCCATTAGTGGATTATTGTCCACTGTTAAGAAAGTGTTAATGTCTATCTTCGCAAACGATTGTTTGATTACCTTTCATAACCTATTATTGCAGTATTTTCACCATCGTATGAAAAGAATTGTCTCACTTGCCCTACTGACGCTGACGTCGTTGGTGGGTGTTTGCGCTGCGAGTTATGAGGTGACCTCGCCCGACGGCCGATTGACGGCGATACTGAAAACCGATAAGCAGCTGACCCTCTCCTTGCGCTACAATGGCGCGGTGATAATGTCGCCCTCGCCAATAGGCATGACGTTGTCCGACGGGACAAAGATTGGCAAAGGAGGCCGGTTCTCCGCCACACGCCCCAAGCGCATGAGCGAGCGCGTCAAAGCCCCATTGTATCGTCAGGAAGTCTTCAACATGGATTGGAACCAGATGTATATGCGCCTCTCGAACGGATTCGGCCTCATAGTGAGGGTCTACAACGAGGGAGTGGCATACCAGTTCGGCTCCAATCGCCCGGACAGCCTCACCATAGCGAGCGAGACGGCCGAATTCAACTTCGGCGGCGAAAGCAAAGCGTGGCTCGCCTGCACGACCGGCGAGCTAGATCCCTACGCCACGGCATTCCAGAACACATACACCCACACGAAACTCGACTCGGCAAAGAGCAAACCCGTCTTCCTGCCCGCGACGGTTGACTGCTACACGGCCAAAGTGACAATCTTGGAGAGCGACATCGTGAGCTATCCCAACATGTGGTTGACCCCCGAAGGCGGGAAGCTAAAGGCCACCTTCGCAAACTACCCGCGTAAGATGGCCTACCACCCGCAGAGGCGAATGTCTTACGTGGAGAGCCGCGAAAACTATATCGCGAAAACCGAGGGCGTGAGGATGTTCCCGTGGCGAATACTCGCGGTGAGCGGAAAAGACACCGAAATGCCGACCAACAACCTCGTCTACGCCCTCGCCCGCCCCAACAAGATTGGCGACACCAAATGGATACGGCCCGGCAAATCGGCATGGGAATGGTGGAACGACTGGAACCTTAGGGGCGTCGACTTCCCTGCCGGATTGAACTACGAGACATATAAATACTACATCGACTTCGCCGCCGCGCAAGGGCTCGAATACATAGTCTTCGACGAGGGTTGGTACGACTCCAACGCCGGGACCGTGCTCGAACCCATCGAGAGCCTCCGATTCACCGAACTGCTCGACTACGCCAAGGAGAAGGGCGTGGGCGTAATGCTGTGGTCGGTCTTCAACGTGATGGACGAGAAGCTCGACACGATCTGCGCGCACTACTCGGCCATGGGCGTCAAGGGCTTCAAAGTCGACTTCATGGACCGCGACGACCAGACGGCGGTGGAGATGGTCGAGCGCCTGGCGGCCTGCGCCGCCAAACACCACCTCGTGCTCGACCTCCACGGCATCTACAAACCCGTGGGGCTTGACCGGACATACCCCAACATAATGAACTACGAGGGCGTCTTCGGAATGGAAGAGTGCCGATGGACGAGCGCGGAAAACGACATGCCCCTCTACGACGTGACGTTCCCCTACATCCGCATGATGGCCGGACCCGTCGACTTCACGCCCGGAGCCATGAGGAACGGCACCAAATACGACTGGCGAGCCAACTATACGAAACCCGTCTCGATGGGCACGCGCTGTCATCAGGCGGCGTGCTACGTCGTCCACGACAGCCGCTTGACGATGCTAGCCGACAGCCCCACCAATTATGAGCAGGACACGATCTACACCAGATTCATCGCCACCCTGCCGACCGTCTACGACAGGATGCTGATCCCGCAAGGCGAGTTGGGCGAATACATCGTCGCGGCCCGAAGGCATGGCGAAAACTGGTATGTGGCCGGCCAGACGAATTGGGACGGGAGGGAAGTCAGCCTGACGTTCAATTTCTTGAAAAAGGGAGTCAAATACGAAGCGCAGATTTTGCGCGACGGTATCAACGCGAACCGCGACGCCGAGGACTACATAATAGAGACCGCGGAAATCGACCGCGAATCGACCCTCAAAGTCAAAATGGCGGGCGGCGGCGGATTCGTCGTCAAGCTCACCAAGAAACAATAATACCAATACTAACTAATGAAGAACACAATTGTAACACTACTCGCGGCAGGCGTGGCAATGGGAGCCAAGGCCCAGAAAGGCGCCGATAGCGGGGGCTACCCGATAACGCCGGTGCCATTCACGTCGGTTAAAGTGGCCGAGAACTCATTTTGGGGGCAGAGGCTCGAGACGTCGCGGAAAGTGACAATCCCCTTGGCTTTCAGCAAATGCGAGACCGAGGGACGGTATGACAACTTCGAGCGCGCCGTCAGCCCGAGCAAGGACTATGACGTGTCGAAACTCATGCTCTTCAGCTTCGACGACACCGACCCCTATAAAACAATCGAGGGCGCGAGCTACATACTCCAGACCTTTCCCGACAAAAAACTCGAGGCCTATATCGACAGCGTGCTGGACATAATCGGCAAAGCCCAAGAACCTGACGGATACCTCAATACGGCGCGCACTCAGAACCCATGGCACCCTCACGCGTGGGTAGGCGACAAACGATGGGGGTCGGAAGAGATATTGAGCCACGAACTCTATAACCTCGGCCACATGGTCGAGGGAGCCGTAGCCCACTGGCAAGCCACAGGCAGCCGCAAGTTTCTGGACATTGCCATACGATATGCCGACTGCGTCGTGAAAGAGGTTGGCGCGAGCGCGGGGCAGGCGTGCGTGGTGCCCGGCCACCAGATTGCGGAAATGGCCCTGTGCAAGCTCTACTTGGCTACGGGTGAGAAGAAATACCTCGACGAGGCCAAGTTCTTCCTCGACTACCGCGGCAAGACC
>JAFPDB010000287.1 GCA_017390085.1 Bacteroidales bacterium
CGCGCTCCACGTCGTGGTAGTATCGGCTGATCAGGGCCGTAGGTATCTCACCCTCAAAGCCTTCGGGGTAGTTGTTGGCTATGAATTCCTCCTTGATGGCGTCGAACTGGCGGCCGCGCTCAGCCTTGTTGGCAATGCGGCTGCGAGCCACTTGCTTAGCTTTCTCGTAGCACTGCTCGCGGACCTTGGCGCGAAGCTCCTCGTCGTTGTCCTCGTGGCAGTACTCGCGCTTGGCTTTACCGCAAAGCTCGCGGAGCTCAATCTGCGCTTGGCACTGCTTCTTGATGGCCTCATGGGCGAATTTGAGGGCCTCGAGCATGTCGTCTTCCGACACCTCTTTCATCTCGCCCTCGACCATGTTGATGTCGTTCATCGAGGCGGCGACCATGATGTCGAGGTCGGCGTTCTCGAGCTCCTTGGCGGAGGGGTTGATGCACAGTTTGCCGTCGATGCGAGCGACGCGGACCTCGGAAATAGGGCCGTTGAAAGGGATGTCGCTAATCGTCATGGCGGCGGAGGCGGCAAGCCCGGCGAGAGAGTCGGGCATGACGTTCTCGTCGGCCGAGAAGAGGGTGATATTTACGAAAGTGTCGGCGTGGTAGTCGTCGGGGAAAAGTGGGCGGAGCGCACGATCCACGAGTCGGGCGATGAGAATCTCGTAGTCCGACGCGCGGCCCTCGCGGCGCGTGAAGCCGCCGGGGAATCGTCCGGCCGATGCGAATTTCTCCTTGTACTCGACTGTGAGGGGCATGAAATCTGTGTCGGGTTTTGCCTCAGTAGCGCTTGTGACAGCGGCGAGAAGATACGTGCCGCCGCACTTGATCATCACCGAGCCGTCGGCCTGCTTGGCCAGTTTGCCGGTCTCGATGGTTATTGTCCTGCCGTCGCCAAGGTCGATGACCTTTTCGATAGGCGTGGGTCTTTCCATTCTAAAACTCTTAAATAAAATTCTTAATACTACTTATATCAATTGCAAATATACTCTCACTCCGTGACAATAGAAAAAATTTAACATAGTCAAAATAAAGACGAAGGGCGGGTTGCACTCGCGTCGGCATGCATCGCCAAATGGCGACAAAATCAGGGCAAATCTCCAATTTCCGTAGCCCCGACGGCTCAGCGGCCACCTTTGACGCTTTGAAAAGAAAAGTTTTCGTGCCATATTTGCGTAGTTTCGTATGGAGGCGGAAAGAAAGAGAGGCACACTTAGCGACGACGAACTCATGGCCCGAACGGCCACTGAGCTCGACGGACGCTCTTTCCGTCAGCTTTTCGACCGCTACTACACGCCCCTAACCATCTTCGCCATACGGTTCCTTGCCGACGAGGACGCGGCGTCGGACGTCGTGCAGAACGTATTCGTAGGCCTTTATGAGCAACGGCTCACAAATCGTCCCGACAACGTACGCTCGTTTCTCTACGCGTCGGTCCGCAACGCGTGCCTCAACGTCTTGAAGCATGAGAAAATTAAGCAGGCCTATGAGAAAGAGGCCGTCTTTTTGACCGACGACATGGCCTCCGATGCCGCCGACAATCTGATTGAGGAGAGCGAAGCGCAAGCCAAAGTGGCCGCCGCCTTGGCGAAACTGCCTGAGCAATGCCGGAAGATTTTCACCATGAACAGATTCGACGGCCTTAGCAATCAAGAGATTGCCGATTTGCTTGGTCTCTCCAAACGGACCGTCGAGACCCAGATCTCCAATGCCCTGAAGACGCTCCGCAAGCTGCTCCTCGTTCTGACCGCCGCCTTTGCCGCGGCATTCCAAATCTGAGAATAAGGCCTTTGCCCGACATGACTAACTTGCGCAACACGGAGCGCGAGCGTGGGAAGTTTGCGCCTTTTTGTCACATGGAGTTAATTTTTATAGCAAAAGATGGACTTTTTGTCACGTTTTATCACACGGCACACCCTTTGTTAAATACTGGGCGACAACCAGCGACGAGTTGGGGTCGGAAGGCGGAAACGCCATCAACCAACGCCTCGCACAAAAACGCAAAAACATGGATTTCAACAACTTTACAGTCAAGTCGCAAGAGGCCATCCAAAAGGCCGCGGCAATAGCGCAAGCTGGCGGTCAACAAGCGTTGGAACCTCTTCACATACTTAAGGGCATTATGGAGACGGCACCCGACGTTAGCGGCTACATCTTCAACAAATGCGGCCTCGCGCCCAACTTGGGCGAAGCCATAGACCGCGCCCTCAAATCGCTGCCCAAAGTCAGCGGCGGCAACAGCTCACCATACCTCAGCGGCGACGCCAACACACTGCTGCTCAAGGCCCAAGACGAGAGCAAACGCGAGGGCGACCAGTTCGTCTCGGTCGAGTTCCTGCTTATGGCTACACTCATGGGCAAGGACACCGCAGCGCAAATCCTGAAAGACGCAGGCGCGACCGAGAAAGACTTCCGGGCCGCCATCGTTGAGCTTCGCAAAGGCTCAAAAGTGACAGAGCAGAACGCCGACCAGAATTACAACGCGCTGAGCAAGTACGCCATAAACCTCAACGACCGCGCCCGGACTGGC
>JAFPDB010000288.1 GCA_017390085.1 Bacteroidales bacterium
AGACATCGGTAGCCAGAAGAATGGAACAGAATCATAATCAACATGATCTCAGGCACCGACATTTTGCCGTCACGATGGTAGTGTCTCTTTTCTCGGCCGGGCTGTTCTATGCATTTGGGTGAAAAGCGTGAAAACTTCTTCCAAAATTCATCCAATTGGAAGAAAATCTCTATAATTTGGTCTTTAGCGAACATAGGGGGTGGCTTTTGTTGATTTTTGTTTTGCACCATATATATACAAAAAAACATCTCCTATTTCGCTAATTTTCAGCCTGTTATATATATCTAACTATGTGCGTGATTTGGTCAAACTCACGTTATTTACAAAAATCTTATAAAGACAATCGCTGACCGACATTTTATTCGTTATTACCATCATTAATCATATTTGTTAAGTCGTTTATCGCTCCAATAGAGCCATTAGCAGCGTCAAGAACATTCACTAAGTTACCATCCTTAAAAATACCCCAGAAATCATTACCCAATGACGCAATAGAGATTGCGCCTTTTCCATATCCTATAACTTCACTCTTGGATTCAAATAATTGCTGAGATATGCTATGTCCATTTTCATTAGTAAATGCATCATCAAATGAATTGGTTGAAGCCGCTACTTTAGCTCCGAACGGCTGATGCGCAGATAGGCGCCAAAAACAAGCACACCCGTCACGGCCCACGATACGGGATAGACGGCCACGAGGAAAGGGAACGTCGGGCAGAGAGGGAGGGCGAAATAGACCCACGCGAGGCGCAGGAGGCAGGTCCCGAAAATGACCATCACGGCCGGCAACGCCGAATGGCCCATACCACGGAGCGCTGCGCCGCTAATCTCGTAGCTGCAAGCCAACCATTGGAAAGCCAAGGCGATAAGTAGCCTATCGTAGGCAAAAGAGGCGACCGCGGGGTCGGTGGTGAACAGCGAGACGAAAAAAACGCGCGCGAGGACGATGCCACAATTGAGGAACAAGGCCGCGGCTACGGACATGAGCATACAGAGGCGGAAGACCTTCCGACACCGCTCCTTGTCGCCAGCCCCATAGTTCTGGCCGATGAACGTGACCGCCGCGCCGCAAAACGCCGACATGAAGAAATAGCAGAACTGCTCGTAGGTCAGGGCCGCTGCCGAGCCTCCCATGGCAGCCGAGCCGAAGCTATTGATGGCCGACTGTATGACGACATTGGAAAAAGAGAAGACCATTCCCTGGACGCCGGCCGGCACACCAATCTTGAGCATCTTCCGCATCTCGGGCCAAGACACCTTCAGACTTTGCACGTCGAGGCGCACGGGACCTTGCTCCCTGGCCAGCATACGGACAACCATCACGGCGTTGACCACATTGGCGGCGACCGTGGCAATGGCCACGCCATCGACCCCTCGGTCGAAGCCGATGACGAGGATGAGGTTCAAGACGGTATTGACGACCCCCGACACTCCGAGGCAGATGAGCGGCCGGCGCGTGTCGCCCATGCTTCGCAGGATTGCGGAGCCGAAGTTGAAAACGAGGATGAACGGCATCCCGAGGAAATAGATCCGGAGGTATAGCGAAGCGAGGTCGATGACGTCGTCGGGCGTGCCCATGAGTTCGAGAATGGGCTTAGTGACGGTCAGGCCGAGCAACATCAGGAAGATTCCGCTTGCGAGGGCCACGACAGCCGACGTGGCCACGGAGCGCCGGACGCCCTCGTTGTTCTTCTGGCCCAAATGGTTGGCAATGACCACATTGGCTCCCATGGAGATGCCGACGAAAAGATTGACGAGCAGGTTTATGACGGGCGAATTGCTCCCCACGGCGGCGAGAGCCTCGCTGCTGGCGAAACGCCCGACGACGGCCACGTCGATGGCGTTGAACATCTGCTGCAAGACGCTGCTTGCGGCGAGCGGCAGGGCGAAAAGAATAATCTTCCGGCCGAGCGGGCCGTGAAGCATATCGATTTGCGCCATTGTTGACGGCTAAGTATTTGAGAGACTATTTGTTGGCCTTTACGACGAAAGCCCCGTCGAAGCCAACATCCTGGACGGCCGCGAGTTCGGCCTTAGCTTCGGCTTGCGATGCGTAGGCGCCGTAATAGTAGCGCGTCAGCCCCCGGTCCTCGAGATAGAGGGTCGTGACGGCCGCGGGGTCGGGGAGGGAGTCGAGGGCGTCGGGCCGTTTGCGGAAGACGCCTATCTGGATTCGGAAATTGACTTCTTTGGGGGTCTCCTCCTCTTGGGGGGCGGGATGCGCGTCGGCAGATGGGGCAGGGATGGCTACATGGCCGTCGGCCAGCGGCTGGTCTTCAGTTATTTTTTGCTCATCGGGAAGCTGTTGGGGCTGTGTGGCGGGGATGGGGGCAGGAGCTTGTTCGACGGGCTTTGAGGTGGCGGCTGGCTCTGGTTCTTGTTTCACCTCGCAGTCTGGCTCCGGCTCTGGAGTCGAGAGCGTCGGGACAGCGGCTGCCGGGTCGATGATTGGCATGACGGTGTCGGGTGCCGACTCCGGGAGGGGGAAAGAGCCGGAGGCATGGGCCGCGTAGCGCGAGAGGCATCTTTCGAGAGCCGCGGCAGCCCTTCGGCGAGGGGCTACGGGGTCGTCGGTGGGCGTTTGCGCGGCAATGGCGATTCGGAGCGCGCGGGCCTTGTCGTAGAGTTCTTTAAGCTCGGAAGTGTCGAATCCCCTGATGGCCGGGAAGAGCCTCGCGGAGGCCGACTCGTAGGCTTGGCACTTGGCGTCGTAGGCGTTGGCGGCGAGAGACGCTGCCCTCTTGCGTAGCGTGGCGGCCTCGTCGGGTTCGGAGCTTGCGGCCTCCATGTTCACAATCTGCACCCACGCCAAGAGGCTGTCTTGCAGTGTCACCGCGGCCCTCTCGTCGGGCGAGAGCAGCTCCATGACCTCGTCGTCGGCATTGGCCCTGGCCTCCTCGAAGAAGACGGGGGAGAACGACGCGAAGGCATCGGGCGATAGCCATGCGGCGGGGGACTTGAGGTTGGCGTCGTCGGACTTGATTTTTATGGAGCAAAGGGGCGTATAGCTTCCGGAGGAGATGAGGTCGGCGAGGGTCTTGAGCTCCTCGTTGCGCGCCGCCTCGGTCTTTTCCGCCACCTCGTCGTCGAGGGCGTAGATGCTCCGTTCGGTCTGGAGCAGATCCTGGAGCTTGGCGTTGCGCTCGAGGGTGGAAGTGAGTCCCATGAACTCCTTGCGTTGCGCCACCATGAGGCGGACGGTGCTGTCCTTTTCGGCCATGGCGGCGAGGGCGAGTCGGTAGGTGCTCTGGGCCTGCTGGTTGCGGAAATGCTCCCAGTGGGTGTAGGTGAGTGTGTCGCATACCACGAAACGGAACTCGTCCTTCACCTTGTGCTTCTTCTTGGGCGTGGCGTGTGTGGAGGCTGCCGCGGCGTTGTTTTTGGCCACGACGACCTTGCCGGCCGAAGCGTCGAGAGGGAGTGCGAGAGCCTGACGGATCTGGTCGGTGGTCTGCGCCATTGAGCGGACGACGGAATCGTCCCAGATGATTTGGTATACGGTCAGCGAGTCGGCCGAGCGCGTCTCGCGGTTGGAGGCGAACCATGTCCGCATGGCGAACTCGTCGGGGACGAAAAGGAAATCGTCGAATGGCGAGTTGAAGGGCACTCCCATGTTGACGGGCTGGGAGAAAGTGCGGGTCTCGTGGTCGTAGGTGGCGCGGTAGATGTCGTAGCCTCCCATGCCTCCCGGGCGGTTTGAGGAGAAGAAGAGCGTCTGCCCGTCGGTCATGAGGACAGGCATGATGTCGTCGGAGGGCTCGTCGGAGTCGACGCCTTGGAGTCGCGCCATCTCTCCCCATCCGCCGATGAGCTTCTCCATCTTCATGAGCTTGTCTCGCCCCGTGTCGTCGGGCAGCGAGAAGTATGCGGCGTCGGCTCGCTCGGTGGTGTACATTAGGCCTTCGGGGTCGATGTCGCTCTGGAAGAAGTCCGCATTATGGCAGAGCGACCCGACCTCTTTCGAGATGCCGTAGGCGTTGAGGATGTCGGCCTTTGGCAAGACTGTCTTGGCGACGACCTTGACGTTGAATATCTTGCTGGCTATGTTGATGGCGGCGGCGCACTCGGCATCGTAGAGTCGGGCGAGGGCCGCCTTCTCGTCGGAGGCGGGCTGCGCGAGGAACTTGGCGAAAGCGGCTCGCGCCTGCTCGTAGTCGCACGCGAACTGGTAGGCCCTGCCGATGTAGAGGTTGGCCTCGTTTTTCATGAAAGCCCTTGTCTGGGCGATGCGCAGGCGGCGTATGGCGTCGTCGGGGTCGATGGCAGTCATGGCCTGCGAGGCGCCGAGATAGAAATTGACCTTGGGGTCCCTCTCGGGGTCGGCGACCACGCTCGCGAGGGTTTGGCGCGCCTGCTCATATTGGGCATCGTTGAAAAGGGCTATGGCGGCCGCGACTTTCTCTTGGCGCGACTGGGCGGGGCAGAGCTGCGAGAGGGTGAGCAGAAATGGTATGGCGAGGGTTGAAATTCTCATTTTTACTCGTATGACATGTGCGTTAGGACGCGGCGGTAGACGGTGAGAATCTTGGACTTGGAGACGAAGCCCACATACTTGTGGTGGTTGACGACAGGCAGATTCCAGGCCCCCGACGACTCGAACTTCTCCATCACGCTCTCCATGTTCTCGTCGGTGGAGATGAAGGCGGGCGGGATGACCATGACCTCGCGGACGCAAGTGGTCTCGTAGCGTTCCCTGTCGAACATTATGGGCCTGATGTCGTTGAGCAGCACCACGCCTATGAGCTCGTCGCGGGCATTGACGACGGGGAATATGTTCCGGTCGGATTGGGCGATGAGCTTGATGAGGTCGCCGAGCTTGGCGTCGCCTCGGACCGGCGCAAAGTCTGTCTCGATGACGCGGTCGAGGTGCATGAGCGTGAGGACCGTCTTGTCCTTCTTGTGGGTGAGCAGCTCGCCCCTGTCGGCCAGGGGCTTGGTGTAGACGCTTTGGGGCTCGAAGCAGGCCATGGTCACGTGGGCGAGTGTGGCCACGATCATGAGCGGCAGAAGCAGCGAGTAGCCGTTGGTAATCTCGGCAATGAGGAAGATTGACGTCATTGGGGCGTGCATGACGCCTGCCATGACTCCGGCCATGCCGACGAGGGTGAAATTGGTCACGGGCAGGTCTAGCCCGAAAGCCGTGTTGAGCCCTTGGGAGAAGAAGAAACCGGTGAAAGCCCCCATGAAAAGCGATGGCGCGAAAGTGCCGCCCACTCCGCCCGCGCCCGTGGTGGCGGCCGTGGCGAAAGTCTTGAGCAGCAGGATGACGGCGGCGTAGCCGATGACGGCAGCTGGCGACGTGCCGAAGAGCGACTCGAGTGGCGAACCCGCCATGGACGATGGCGCCGCGCCCTGAAGCAGCTGGCTAATGGAGGCGTAGCCCTCGCCGTAGAGGGGAGGCAAGAGGAAAATGAGTATGCCGAGAATGGAGCTGCCGACGAGCCATTTGACCCAAGGGTTTTGAATCTTGGACATCTTCTTCTCGGTGAACCACATTGAGCGCACGAAAAGGAGGGCTACCATCCCGGCAAAGAGGCCGAGCAGGCAGTAGAAGGGGATGTTGCCAAGGGCGAAATCGCTAATTTGGCTCATGGAGAACTCCACGTCGCGCCCCATGAACCAGTAGGTCACGGAAGTGGCGACGACGGCGGAAATCATGAGCGGGACCATGGAGGCCATGGTCAGGTTGAGCATGAGGATCTCGAGCGTGAAGACCACCCCCGCTATCGGGGCCTTGAAAACCCCCGCGAGACCGCCGGCCGCCCCGCACGCCATGAGGAGCGTCACGGTCTTGTAGTCGAGCTTGAAAAACTTGGCGATGTTGCTGCCGATGCCCGCCCCCGTGAGCGCGATAGGGGCCTCGGCTCCGACAGAGCCTCCGAACCCGATGGTGAAGGAACTGGTGAGGATGGAAGAATAGACGTGGTGTGGCGGCAGGGAGCTGCCCGTCTGTGAGATGGCGTAGAGGATCTGTGTGATGCCGTGGCCGAGCTTGGCTCGGACGACGTACTTGACGAGAAGCCACGAGATGAGGATGCCGAGCGCCGGGCTTATGAGCAGCAGC
>JAFPDB010000289.1 GCA_017390085.1 Bacteroidales bacterium
TCCTGAGCCAGGATCAAACTCTTCGTTGTATGACTTTTTTGCTTTGTATCTTTTGAGACTTTGGTTGCGGGCCTTTCGCAAGGCGCCGCCATTTGTCCCGTCTTTTGCTTGGTGCTACCTCAACATGTCAATGTTCGTTGTTTCGTCCCCTTGTTTTGGGGAGGCGAACCGAAGGGCAAAGTTAGGAGGTTTTCTGGATTCCTCCAAATCTTTTTTTCAAGAAGTTTTTGTCTGCCGCTCGGCCGTTTCCGAAAGCGAGTGCAAAGGTAGGGGGTTTTTCTTTTGTGTCAAGGGGGCGTGTTGTTAAAGAGAGTTAAGCGGTTGAGGGCGTGGGGGTTAGGAGGGGAAGTTTTTTTGTTAAGGGGGTGCTGGGGGAGGGCGACTGGGGGTGTTTTTTGGGGGGAAAAGTGTTATTTTGCGTGAGTGAATTGATTGAATGACAGAACTTTCGAAAATGGTTGAAGAGCCGATGAAAAGGAGCAAGGCGTGGATGGTGGCGGCTTTGGCCTGCCTGGCTGGAGGGTCGGAGTGTTTCGCGCAATTGAGTGAAGAGGATGCGCGGGCGATGGAGGCGGCTGCGGCAGACGCTGACGGTGGTTACGCGTGGCGTGCGGTGGAGACTTTGGAACAGATGGCTAAGCGTCACCCTGAGAGTTACGTGGTGGCGTATGAGCTGGGTTACGCGCAGATGGCTAATATGGAATACGCGAAAGCCGCGGAGACGTTCCGCAGGTTGGAGAGCCACAAGGAGGCTGACGACAGGGCTTGGCAAATGGAGGGCAACGCTCTGGATTACCTTGGGAGGCGCGGCGACGCTTCGCGGGCGTACCGTCGGGGCTTGGAACGCCACCCGCGGTCGGGGCGGCTGCTGATGGAGATGGGGAACATGAAAATGGCGGACGGTGATTATGACGGCGCGGTGGAGATGTTCGTGAGGGGCGTGGAGGCGGAACCTGGGTTCTCGTCGAATTATTACAGGGCGGCGTGGCTACTCTTGCAGAGCAACATGGCGGCGAGCGGCCTTGCGCTGGGCGAGGCGTTCTTGATGATTGAGCCGACGGGCGAGAGGGCCAAAACGATGGTCAGGATGATTGGGGACACATACATGGCGATGGCGCGGGGCGGCGACATGACGACGGCTCGGAAAGTGTCGGAGGTCAAGAGGGCGATGCTGGCGACAAGGCGAGGCGAGAGTGAAAGCGACAAAGCGGCTGAGATCATGACGGCGCTGGAGGAGGCGATAATGGGGGCTGGGCATTGGGGCGCGTATTGCGCATGGCTGACTAAGGAGAGCGACAGGGACGGATTTGGCGCGTGGATGACATTTCATGAGCAAGAGATGGAATCGTTCGCTACATGGTTTGGCGGCGAGGGCGGACGGAAAAGGGAAGTGATATTTGGAAAATGAGGTGTACAAATCGTGCGCGGGGGAGAGAAAGGGCGAACGGGGAGGGACAAACAGTCGGTTCGAAACCGTATATTTGCGTAGCACTAAAAAATAATAAAGAGACCATGAGTAAAATACTTGTAACAGGCGGCACGGGATTCATCGGCTCGCACACTGTAGTGGAGCTTCAGGAAGCGGGTTATGACGTCATCATCGTCGACGACCTCTCGAACTCGAAAGCCGAAGTTGTGGACAACATTGAAAAGATAACGGGCAAACGTCCTGAGTTTGAGAACTTTGACCTCTCGAACCGTGCGGATGTCTTGAACTTCTTCTTGCGCCACAAGGACATTGACGCGGTGATCCACTTTGCGGCGTTCAAGGCCGTGGGCGAGAGCGTCTACAAGCCTCTGGAGTATTACCGCAACAACCTGAACAGCCTGATGAACATATTGGAGAGCATGAAGTTCGCGGGCGTGAGGAACCTTGTGTTCTCGTCGAGCTGCACTGTTTACGGCCAGCCGGAGAAACTTCCCGTCACGGAGTCCACTCCGCGTCTTCCGGCCGAGAGCCCGTATGGCAACACTAAGACTGTGAACGAGGACATAATCCGCGATTTTTGCGCCGCGGAGAAAGAGATTAACGGCTTGGCACTTAGATACTTCAACCCGATTGGGGCGCACCCCAGCTCACTTATTGGCGAGAGCCCTGTTGGCGTGCCGAACAACCTGGTCCCGTACATCACGCAGACGGCGGCCGGCATCCGCAAAGAGCTGAGCATCTTTGGCAACGACTACGACACGCCCGACGGCACCCCGATCCGCGACTACATTGACGTGGTGGACCTCTCGAAGGCCCACGTTGTGGCGATACGCCGCCTGATGGAGGGTAAGAACAAATCGAACTACGAATTCTTCAACGTCGGCACCGGCCGCGGCCTGAGCGTCTTGGAGCTTGTCAACGCGTTCAAGAAGTCGACAGGCGTGGACTTGCCGTATAAGATTGTGGGCCGCAGGGCTGGCGACATCGTGAAGATATGGGCGGACACGACCCTCGCGAACACGGAGCTTGGGTGGAAAGCCGAGGTGCCCATTGAGCAGACCCTGTTGAACGCTTGGAACTGGGAGAAGAAGTGCCGCGGCATTAGGTAGGCCGGTCACGTTTTTTCGACCAGAAAGATAGAAAAGAGTCCCGCGTCGGCGCAAGAGGCTGGCGCGGGACCTTGTTTTTGTGGCGGGGGGAGGGTTGAATTATTGGCTAATTGGCTTATTTTTGCGTACATAGGAATAAAAAAGAAACATAGAGAGACAAGAGATGTTTTCTGGAATTGTAGAAGACGCGGCCCGCGTGGTAGGCGTCAGGAGGGAGGGCGGCAACGTCACCCTGAAATTGGAATGCTCCTTTGCTAAAGAATTGAGAATCGACCAGAGCGTCGCCCACAATGGGGTGTGCCTGACGGTTGTGAGCCGCGAGGGCGACACGTATGAGGTGACCGCCATAGCCGAGACGCTGTGCCGCAGCAACTTGGGGCTGTTGCGTGAGGGCGACACGGTGAACGTGGAGCGTTGCATGGAGATGAACGGCCGGCTTGACGGCCATATCGTCCAGGGTCATGTGGACTGCACGGCCAAGTGCTCGGGCGTGCGAGAGGCGGACGGCAGCTGGTATTACACATTCGACTACGAGATAAGCCGCGAGAAGGCGCTGGAGGGCTACATGACCGTGGAGAAGGGTTCGGTATGCGTGAACGGCGTGAGCCTGACGGTGGTGGAGAGCCGCGTTGACGGTTTCTCGGTGGCGATAATCCCATACACTCACGACCATACGAATTTTGCGCAGATTGAGGCCGGGAGCGTCGTCAACATTGAGTTTGACATTATCGGCAAATATCTTTGCAAGATGAACAGCCTCAGGGGTTGAGCCCCCCCACCCTATTGACCCTGAACGACAAAACAACAGACTTCCGAACAATGAGGATAAGAACTTGCAAGGCCATGGCAGCCATGCTATTGGCAGCCGTTGCGCTGGTGGCGGTCCCCGGCTGCACGTCGGAGAAAAAGACATCGAAGCAGACCACGTACCGTAGCGTCGGGTCCGCGAGCAAAAGCAGCGGAACGAGCTCGGCCACCGCAAAAGGCAGCACCTCGAAGGGCAAGGTGACGACCAGGAAAACGAGCGGGAAAGTGGAGAAAGGCGAGGCCTCGTACTACGCCGACAAATTTCACGGCAGAGCCACGGCGAGCGGCGAGAAATATGACAAGACGAAACTCACAGGCGCTCACCGCACCCTGCCCTTCGGGACAATAGTCCGCGTGACGAACACGGCCAACGGCAAGAGCGTGGACATCAGGATTAACGACCGCGGCCCATTCAAGGCGGGACGTGTTGTGGACCTGAGCCGCGCGGCGGCCGAAAAAGTCGACATGATAAAATCGGGCGTCATAAAATGCACGGTGGAAGTGATCAGCCAGCCGTAGCGGGTGCGACCGCGACGCACCCAAAGACACCAAAATTCAGGCACATCACACATCTTTATACTTATGGACAAAGACCCTATTAGCGGTCATATGATACAAGGCCAAGAGGCTCACGGGGTGTTTATCGACTTCGCCCGCTGGATATTGCGCCTGTGCGGGATTGACAACACGTCGGAAATTGTCGCCACCTTGATAATGATAATGCTATCGACGGCGTTCTCGGTATTGCTGTACTGGGTGGCCAAGTCGATACTCTTCAGGGTTGTGAAGAAAATCGTGGAGCGGACTCCATCGAAATGGGACGACTGCGTGTTTAACGACACGGTGCTGAAACGCGCGTCGTACTTGCCGTCGATATTCTCGATGATGGCGTTCGGCATAGCGATGCAGACGGATAACTGGCTGAACATCTTGTACATGAAGGTCGTGTACTTGTACATGACGTTCTGCATCGGGCGTTTCATATCGGCATTGCTGGACTCACTGTTTGACCTGATAACGACGACGTATCCAAAAGCCCGTTCGCTCAAGAGCATAAAGCAGCTGATAACGTACGTCATCGTGGCGATGATGATAATCGTGATGGTGTCGGTCGTCATAGGTCGCAGCCCCGTGGCGTTGCTGACGGGACTTGGAGCGTCGGCGGCTGTCATGTCGTTGGTATTCAAAGAGACCATCCAGAGCCTCGTGAGCGGGATACAGCTCTCGGCCAACAGCATGGTGGAGGTTGGCGACTGGATTGTGGTGCCGAAAGCGAACGCCAACGGCGTGGTGACGGAAATAACCCTCAACACTGTGAAAATAAGGAACTGGGACAACACGATAACGACGGTCCCGCCCTCGACGTTGATGAGCGACGCCTTCACGAACTGGAAAGGGATGAGCGAGGGGGCAGGTCGACGGCTGACGCGGTCGATCATGATCGACATGGGGACCGTCAGATTCCTGAGCGCCGAAGAGTTGCGCAGCTACGAGGGCATGTCGGGATTGAGCCAGTACTTCAGCCGGCGGAAAGAGGGGGAGACGGAGGCCGCGACTAACCTCACGCTGTTCCGCGAGTACATGGTGGACTACCTTCTGAACAACCCGGCGGTGTGCGCGCCCGACAACTCCACGGGCATGAAAGTGATGGTCCGCTACTTGCAGCCGACGCAGTACGGCTTGCCCGTGGAGATGTATTGCTTCACGAAGACAAAAGAGTGGGTTGGCCACGAAGCGATAATCTCTCAACTTGTGGACCACATGGTGGCCGTCTTGGGGACATTCGGTCTGAAAGCTTACCAAGTGGCGAACAGCGAAAACGCTAAAGGCGATGGCGCCCCGGGCCGAATCGAGGCTCCCAAAGCCGCGGCGGCTGTCTTGCCGAAAGGAGGTGAGTCATGATTGTGGACCCCGGTATCGGCATGATCGGGCGTTACTGCCGTTTCATGTACTTGGTGATGGGCCGGCCTGAGAAATGGGGCGTCTTCGGCCGCAGGATATTGCAGGAGACCTATAAGCTTGGCGTCGACTCGCTTGGCATCGTCACCTTAATCTCGTTCTTCGTAGGGGCCGTTGTGACGATACAGCTGGCCAACAATTTGGACAACCCGTTCATCCCGACCTACACGATAGGCTTCGCCGCCCGCGAGACCATAGTTCTTGAATTCTCGAGCACGATAGTGTGCCTGATCTTGGCAGGCAAAGTGGGGAGCAACATATCGTCGGAGATAGGGACAATGCGGATAACTGAACAGATTGACGCACTGGACATTATGGGGATCAACTCTGCGGCCTACTTGGCGGCCCCGAAAGTCGTGGCGATGGTGGTGAGCGTGCCGTTGCTGGTGATGTACAGCATGTGCGTCGGCATCATAGGCGGCTGGGTGTCGGGTTTCATGACGGGCATGGTGCCGTCGGACGAGTTTATCCGCGGCCTTCATTTCATGTTTAAGCCGTATTACATATTCTACTCGATATTCAAAAGCTCGCTGTTCGCGTTCATCATAGCCTCGGTATCGTCGTTTTTCGGCTACTACGTACATGGCGGCGCGCTGGACGTGGGCCGGGCGAGCACGAAGAGCGTCGTTGTGAGTTGCGTAATGGTATTGATGGTCAACCTGATAGTGACCCAACTATTGCTATAAAGAGTCAGGATGATAGAGGCACGAGAAATATCGAAGAGCTTTGGCGAGAAGACGGTCATGCACAGCGTGAGCGCCACCTTCGAGACCGGGAAAACGAACTTGATAATCGGCAAGAGCGGCAGCGGCAAGACGGTGTTGCTGAAAAGCCTTGTGGGGCTGTATGACGTGGACCGCGGCGCGATACTCTACGACGGCCGCGACGTCACGCGGATGGGCCGTCACGCCCGCCAGCAGCTACGTCAGGAAATAGGCATGATATTCCAAGGGTCGGCGCTATTCGACTACATGACGGTGTTGGAAAACGTGCGCTTCCCCTTAGACATGTTCACGACACTAAGCGCCGGCGAGCGCCGCAAACGCGCCCAACAGTGCCTCAGGAGGGTGAACCTCGAGGCTCAGGCCGACAACCTGTATCCGGCAGAAATATCGGGCGGAATGCAGAAGCGCGTGGCGATTGCCCGCGCCATAGTCCAGAACCCCCGGTACCTCTTTTGCGACGAGCCCAACTCGGGACTCGACCCCACGACTGCGGGCGTGATAGACTCTCTGATCTCAGAAATTACGCACGAGAGCGGAATAACGACCATAATAAACACCCACGACATGAACTCCGTCTTCACGATAGGCGAACACATAGCCTTCATAAGCGGGGGACGCAAGCTATGGGACGGCGACAAAGAGACGATATTGAAATCGGACTGCCCTGATTTGCAGAGTTTTATGGAATCGGCAGTAAGGTTGATGAGCTTGGGGAAATAGCCCGACGGGGCCGGAGCGTTGCCTGAAGGCGTATGGGGGTGTGCGGCTACCCTTTGTTAACATACGCGACACACGCGCAAGATAAAAATGCGTTAAACTTGCGCAACAGAAATTAATACAGAGAACCTATGCACGTAAAGACAACACTCCGCGCAGCCGCCGCGGCGTGCCTGCTGATGATGGGCACAGTGGCAGAGGCGCAACGCGAGACGATCCTCATCAACGACGACTGGAAATTCCACCTTGGCGACGCGGCCAGCATGGCCTCCGACTTTGGCCACGGGACGGAATACTTCACATACTACTCCAAAGCCATTGGTCAAAACCAAGGCCCCGCGAACCCCGAGTTTAACGACACGGCGTGGGCTGGCGTGACCCTTCCTCACGACTGGGTCGTGGACCTGCCATACGCGGCGGAGGCGAGCCACTCGCACGGGTATAAGCAAGTGGGGTGGAAATATCCGCAGACGAGCGTGGGTTGGTACAGGCGCCACTTCGGGATTGACGCTAAGGACGAGGGTCGGGAGATATACGTCTGCTTTGAAGGCATATTCCGCGACGCGCAAGTGTTCTGCAACGGTTTCTACCTTGGGCATGAAGTGAGCGGGTACGCCCGCCAGACGTACAACCTGACGGAATACCTGAACTACGGCGGCGACAACGTCTTGACCGTGCGGTGCAGCGCCATGTCCGAAGAGGGATGGTATTATGAGGGGGCGGGCATATACCGCGACGTATTGCTGACGAAGCGCGACAAGAGCGCCCACATCGACGACGTGTTCGCGAGATGGGATGGCGAGAGCCTCACGATTGCGAGCCGCGCCACGGGAAGCGTGACCCACAAACTGATTGACGCCGAGGGCAAAACAGTTGGCGAGAGCGGCGACGGGACGATGAAAGTGGAGGGGGCCAAACTATGGAGCCCCGACAGCCCATACCTCTACACATTGCGGTCGGCAATCGTGAGCGACGGGAAGGAGAGGGACGCCGTCGAGACGAAAATTGGCCTCCGGACATTGGAGTGGAGCGTCGGGTCTGGGCTGAAAGTCAACGGCAAAGATATGGAACTGAAAGGCGCGAACCTTCACCTGGACCATGCGGGCGTGGGCGTTGGCGTACTGAAAGAGCTGTGGGCGTATAAGGTGAAGAAACTAAAGGCGCTTGGAATGAACGCCATACGCCTGAGCCATAACCCCGGCACGCCCGCCATGCTGGATGTTTGCGACTCGCTGGGAATGGTCGTCATAGACGAGAACCGGCTCATGGGCACCAACGACGAACACAAACGCCTGCTTCGCACGATGATCGAGCGCGACAGAAACCACCCGTCGGTAATCCTCTGGAGCATAGGCAACGAAGAGTGGTGGATCGAGAGCGGCGAGAAGGGTGAGAAGATTGCCCGGGCGATGTCGGACTACGCTCACGAGATAGACCCCTCGCGCAAGACCACATACGGCAACTCTGGCGGCTTCGGCCTGGTGAAGCAGGTGGACATCCACGGCTACAACTACATTGTCCAGAACGACGTCGATAACCGCCGGAAGGAGTATCCGGACTGGGTAGTCGTCGGGACGGAAGAGACGAGCGGCTGCGGCACCCGCGGCGTGTATGCCACGGACAGCGTCCGGGGCTGGATGAAGAGCATAAACCAGGCTGGCGAGGAACGCTCGGACGGTGAGAAGAACGTGATAGGCCGCGGATGGAGATTCTACCGCGACAACAAGTGGGCGGCCGGCGTGTTCTACTGGACAGGCTTCGACTACCGTGGCGAGCCAAACCCGATGAAGTGGCCCGCCACGGGGTCTCAATTCGGAATACTTGACTATTGCGGCTTCATGAAAGACGAGGCCTACTACCTTAAAGCGGCATGGACGGAAGAGCCTGTCATTCACATACTTCCGCACTGGAACCTTGGTAAAGAGATGGAGGGCAAGGAAGTAGAGGTTTGGTGCTACACGAACATGGAGGAGGTGGAGCTTCTGCAAGACGGCAAGAGCCTCGGCCGGAAGAAGATGGAGAAGGACGGCTACGCGGCGTGGCGCACGACGTACAGGCCCGGCAAGCTGGAGGCCCGCGGATTTGCGGGGGGCAAGCGCAAGGCCACGACTTGCGTGGAGACGGCCGGCAAGGCTCAGATTGTTGAGCTTGAGGCGAGCCGCGGCACGATTGGCGGAAGTCAGGACTGCGTGGTTGTGGACGTGACACTCCGCGACAAGAAGGGGCGATTCGCGGCCGTGGCTTGCGACGCTCTGACGGTCAGCGTTGAGGGCGACGCGGAGATTCTGGGTTGGGGAAATGGCGACCCCGGTTTTAAGAGCCATGAGCGTCCGCAGGGCGGCGACCGCAAGAGCGCAGAGCTGTCGGCCTTCATGGGTCACGCGCAGGTCATATTGCGCGGCACGAGCGGAAAAGCACCCGTGAAGGTGCGGATTGCGCTGTCAAGCGGGGAGTCGGCTGAGGTGTCGCTCGGGAAAAGATAGGTGAATAACGCTTATAGGAAGCGAAGGGGCCGTGCCGTTATGTGAGGCACAGCCCCTTCGGCTTTTATGTGACGTTTTGAAGAGCCGCGTCCTTCGGGAGTCTATCTTTACGGAGGGGGTCGCAAAGAAGTTGGTTTGGAGTGGATAGAACCGACTTGCCCCGGCTACTGGATAGTAGCCGGGGCAAGCCGTAGCCCGTAGGAGAGTCGAACTCCTCTTTAGAGAATGAAAATCTCTCGTCCTAACCGATAGACGAACGGGCCATGATGTGATGGGAAGTATGGTTCTTCGCCGTACTCCCCTACCCTTCTGAGGGGGTGGAGGGAAGATTAGGCCTGGGCGAGCTTGTTGACGTGCTTAGCGAGCTTGCTCTTGAGGTTTGCGGCCTTGTTCTTGTGGATGATGTTGACCTTAGCGAGCTTGTCGAGGAGGGATGCTACCTTGGGGAGCATAGCTGCGGCCTCGTCTTTGTTGGTCTGGAGACGGAGAGCTTTGACGGCGTTGCGAGCGGTCTTGGCGTAGTAGCGGTTGTGCTCGCGGCGTGCAGCGATTTGGCGCGTCCTCTTTATAGCAGACTGATGATTTGCCATTTCTTTGCTTGTTGAATTATTTCTTGAGATAAAATTCTTGTAAAACTGTGGGCAGAGGCTTGTAGGGAGCTTGCCAGAAAGTAGCCCGTAGGAGAGTCGAACTCCTCTTTAGAGAATGAAAATCTCTCGTCCTAACCGATAGACGAACGGGCCGCCTGCGCATTTTTGCGGTGCAAAGATAAGGTAATTTGCAAGAAATCACAACATTTGGCGAAGTAAACTTTGCAGTGCGAGATGAAAAAGGTTGGGTGCGGCCGTCAGTTTTTTGTTTTGAGTGCTTTGTAGGCGGCTGGTATGTGTGAGACGATGTCGGCGGCGGTCATGGCCTCTTCGGAGAGTTCGGCTGCGGCGCAGTCGCCCGCTGCGGCGTGCAAGGCGACGCCGAGGAGGGTGGCTTTCTCGGTGTTGTAGCCTTGGGCGAGGAGTCCGACGATGATTCCTGTGAGGGAGTCGCCGGAGCCGGCGGTGGCCATGCCGCTGTTGCCTGTTGTGTTGAAGACCCGTCGTCCGTCTGGGAGGGCTGTCATTGAGAATGCGCCTTTGAGGACGACGGTTATGTGGTGTCGGATGGCGAGCAGGCAGGCGGCGTCGACCCTCTCGACGGTGAGGGTGTGTGGCTCTGTGAGGTGGTCGAGTTCTCCCGGGTGCGGCGTGAGGACGACGGCTGGCGGCAGCTCGAGACCTTCGTCGAGTAGGTTTCGGAGCGCGAAGAGTCCGTCGGCGTCGATGACGATTGGCGCTCGCCCACCATATGTCTTGAGGATGGATCGGAGGAGCTCGCGGGCGTAGGGGTCTCGTCCGAGTCCTGGGCCTACGGCGACTGCGGAGACTTTTGGGAGGTCCATTCGGTCGTCCCAGACGATTATGTCTTTGCGGTCGGAATGGGCGACGATGGTCATGGCTTCGGGTACGGCGGTTTGGAGGGGGAGGTAGGACGCTTGGGCTGTGGCGGTGGTGACGAGTCCGCATCCGCTGCGGAGGGCGGCCTTCGAGGCGAGGATGGCGGCGCCAGACATTCCTTCGGAGCCGGCGAAGATGAGCGCGTGTCCCATGACCCCCTTGTGCGCGAAACGGTCTCGTGGGCGGATGAGCGCCGCGGCCTCGGCGTTGTCGGAGTAGAACATGAAAGTGGGTGCCTCGTCGATGGCCTGGGGGGCGAGGTGGATGTCGAGGACGTGCCAGCGTCCGATGTAGGCGTGGAGCTCTGGGAGGAAGAACGCCATTTTGGGGAACTGGAATGTGACGGTGTGCGCGGCACGTATGATTTGCCTGTCGGCGGTCTGGAGGTAGTCGTCCTCGTTGCCGATGCCCGATGGGATGTCGATGCTCAGGACCTCGCAGTTGCTTTTGTTGACGTATTGGGCGACTTGCGCGGCGACGCCTTCGAGGGCTTGTTTGAGGCCTGTGCCGAAAAGGGCGTCGACGACGAGGCATCCGGGTGCGAGTGGTGGCGTTGGGTCGTTTTCGTCGTACTCGATGTCGGTTTCGGACAGTAGCCTCAGGCAGGCCTCGTTGTTCTCGCCGCGTCGTCCCTTGTAGCCTGTGTAGGTGTGGAGGTCGACGAGCCATTCGCGCTCGCGGAGCAGTATTGCGAGGCTGATGCCGTCGGCTCCATTGTTGCCCGGCCCAGCGAGGACGACGACTTTTCGGCGTGTATAGTGGTCGGTGACCCAATCGCAGAGGGCACGGGCGGCGCGGTCGATGAGCTGGATGTACTCGATGCCTTGGAGCTCGGTGGTCCGTCGGTCGATGGCCTTGATGTCGTAGATGGGGAAGAACTTCTTCATTGTGGGGTCGGGGGGGTGTTATTGGAAGAGGAGGCGGAAAGCGTCGGCGAGGCGCGGCGCTCGGCAGACCTCGATGGGGGCGGACTGTGGTGGAATCCGCGTGGGTTCGGGTATTATGATTCGGGAGAAGCCGAGCTTTGCGGCCTCGCGGATTCTCTGGTCGGTCCGAGCGACGGGTCGCAGTTCGCCGGAGAGTCCGATTTCGCCAGCCATGCAGACACCTCTCGCGATGGGCATATCGGCGCTTGAAGAGAAGATGGCGGCGGCGACGGGGAGGTCGATTGCGGTGTCGGTGACCTTGATTCCGCCCGCGAGGTTGAGGAATACGTCTTTGGCGGCGATTTTGAAACCAGCCCTTTTCTCGAGCACGGCGAGCAGCATGTTCATGCGGCGGACGTCGAAGCCCATGGCTGAGCGTTGTGGGGTGCCGTAGGCGGCGGTGGAGACGAGTGCCTGGGTCTCGATGAGGAAGGGCCTAGCCCCTTCCATGGCGGCTGCGATGGCGACTCCGCTGAGGTCGGCGGCGTAGTTGCCGAGGAGCATCTCGCTGGGGTTTGCTACCTCGCGGAGGCCGTCGCCCATCATCTCGAAGATTCCAATCTCGTTGGTGGAGCCGAACCGGTTTTTGATGGAGCGTAGGATTCGGTAGAGGTGGTTTCGGTCTCCCTCGAATTGCAGGACCACGTCGACCATGTGCTCGAGGACTTTGGGTCCGGCGAGCTGCCCGTCTTTATTGATGTGTCCGATGAGGATGACCGGGATGTTGAGCGTCTTGGCGAGCCTCATGAGGACGGCTGTGCACTCCTTGATTTGGCTGATGGAGCCCGGGAGGGAGTCGGTGCGCTCGGTCTGCATGGTCTGGATAGAATCGACGATTACGATGTCGGGGCGGGAGTTGTCGATATGGTTTTGGAGGACGTCGATTCGGGTGTCGGATGCGACGAGGCAATTGTCGGGCGTGGCTCGGGCTATGCGGTCGGCCCGGAGCTTGATTTGCTGGACGCTCTCCTCTCCGGAGACGTAGAGGACGCGTTTGGGGATTTGCATGGCGGTCTGGAGGACAAGGGTTGACTTGCCGATTCCGGGTTCTCCGCCTATGAGGATGAGCGCGCCCGGGACTATTCCTCCTCCGAGGACCCTGTCGAGTTCGGCGTTGCCGGTGGTGAGGCGAGCCACATCGCGGCCCTCGACGGTACTGAGGGGGACGGCTTTAGCCTCGGTGATGAGCCCTGCGGGGGCGATGGGCATGGCGCCTTTCTTGTCGACGACAATGTGTTCCTCCTGGTAGGTGTTCCATTCTCCGCACTGTGGGCAGCAGCCGATCCACTTTGGGCTCTCGGCCCCGCACTCGGCGCACACGTAGACGGTCTTCGTCTTGGCAGGCATCGGAATAGATGGGTTAGAGTTTGGATCCGAACGCGAGGTCGCCGGCGTCGCCAAGTCCGGGGACGATGTAGCTGTCGGCATTGAGGACCTGGTCGACTGTTGCCACCCAGAGCGTTGTCGGGACCCCGATGTCGCTCTTGGCGAGGAAATCGACCCCGGGTTGTGCCCCGATGATGGAGAGGACGTGGATGTGGGCGGGTTTTCCGAACTTGAGGAGCTGTCGGAGGGTGGCGACCATGCTCTTGGCAGTGGCGAGCATGGGGTCGGCGATGATGAGCGTCTTTCCGTCGAGTCGCGGTGTGGCGGCGTAGCCGAGGTGGATTTCGACGTCGTGAGAATCGTCGTAGGCCCGGTAGGCGGAGACGAAACAGTTCTCGGCGGAATCGAAAATGTCGAGCACTCCGTTGTGCATGGGGAGGCCGGCTCGGAGGATGGTCCCGACGACGATTTGGTCTTGCGGGAGGTTTACTTTGGCGATGCCGAGTGGGGTCTGGATGTCGCTGGTGGCGTAGTTTAGCGACTTGCTGAGCTCGTAGGCCATGAGCGAGCCGATTCGATGTATGTTGTGCCGGAATCTCAGCCTGTCGGCTTGCAGGTCCACGGACCTCATTTGCGCGAGGTAGGAGTTGATGACGCTGTTGGACTTGTCGAGGACGTGGATTTCCATGGTGTATTGAATTAGAGGTTCTTGTGGTCTCGGAAGCTGTAGAAGGCTCCTTCGCCTTTGCCCTGTACGACTATTATGTGGTCGAGTAGTGTGAGTCCGAGGATGTTGGCGCCGTCGTTGAGCCTACGGGTGAGCTCCAGGTCGCTCTTGCTTGGGGAGGCTGTTCCGGCCGGGTGGTTGTGCGCGACGATGAAGCGGGTGCCCTGCCACCTGATGACGATGGCGAAGACGACCCTGCAATCGACGGCGGCGGCGGCGAGCCCTCCTTTGGTGACCATCTGGGCGTGGATGACGTTGCCTCCGTTGTCGATTACGGCGACGTGGAACTCCTCGACGACGTTGTTGGCGATGCGGGCGGCAAAGAAGTTGTAGGCGTCGATGGTGGAGAGTATGGGCTTGTCCTTCGTGGCGTGGAACTGGCGACGTCGTCCGAGCTCGAGCGCGGCGACGAAGGCGACGGCCTTGGCTTGCCCGATGCCTTTGACGGCTTCCATAATCTCGTGGACCGAGGCGTCGCCCATCTTGGCGATGTTGTTGTCGAA
>JAFPDB010000290.1 GCA_017390085.1 Bacteroidales bacterium
GGCCACGTCGCCGCTCCGGTACGTCTCGACGTCAAACTCCGGATAGACGCCCTCCACGGTCTCCAACTCCTCGCGCAACGTCCGCGCCGGGCGTTCGCCAATACGCTCATCGAGCTCCGGGCTGTCGAGCTCAACGCCCACGCCCTCTTGGACGGTCTGTTTGCTCGGCTCGTAGAGGTACAGGTTCTTCTCAAATATGTTATACACGCCGCGGAAGATGTCGCCCGACCCTATCGGCCAGCTCAACGGCCTCACCCCGATCTGGAGTTCGCCCTCAATCTCGTCGAGTAGGTCGAACGGGTCGTTCGACGGGCGGTCCATCTTGTTGATGAAGACAATGACGGGGGTCTTCCTCATCCGGCATACTTGCATCAATTTACGAGTCTGGGTCTCAACGCCTTTAGCGCCGTCAATCACGATTATCACGGAGTCGACGGCCGTAAGGGTGCGGAACGTGTCTTCCGCAAAGTCCTGGTGGCCAGGCGTGTCGAGTATGTTGACTTTGTAGCCGTCATATTCGAATCCCATGACCGACGTCGCGACCGATATTCCCCTCTGCTTCTCAATTTCCATAAAGTCCGACGTGGCCGTCTTCTTTATCTTGTTGCTCTTGACGGCTCCCGCCACGTGTATGGCCCCGCCAAAGAGGAGCAGTTTCTCTGTCAGTGTAGTCTTGCCTGCGTCAGGATGGCTGATGATGGCGAAGGTCCGCCTCCGCGCAATCTCTTGTTCAAATTCCATGTGTGGGGGAATCGGTATAAGTATTTCTATTTGTATATGCTGCTTTGCTCAAAGAGAGGCGCTTTGGCTATACGGCCGCGGCGATAGTCTTGCGCAGGAGGGCTATTAGCTCCTCGCGCCTCCCCTCATATTCGTTCACGTCGATGGGCTTATGGATGGTCAGCGTCGTGCGCGAGGGGCGTAGGCTCGCAAGGCCGTCGCTCATCACGCGGCACGTGTCCTTTATCGAGACGGGCAACATCGGCAGCCCCAGCTCAAACGCCAACTTGAAGGCCCCATGCTTAAATTCGTTCATCTCGGGCCGGCCGCTGCGATGCCCCTCGGGAAAAATGACGACCGACGTGCCGTCGCGCAATATCTCCTTGGCTTTCTGGATGCTCCGCCACGCGCCGCGCGCCGAACCCCTGTCCAGGAATATCTGGCCGCCCTTCTCGCAGGCGAACCCCAAGAGGGGCACTTTCCGCAACTCTTTCTTCATTATCCAACGGAAGTCGATCGGCAGGCTGCCGTAGACCATTATTATGTCATACGCGCTCTGGTGGTTCGCCACGACGACGTAAGACTGCCCTTGGGCAATATTCTCGCGACCCACCAGCCTTACGGGCATCGGGGTTAGCCATTGGACCACCTTTGCCCACGCCTTGCCGCACCGGCTCGCCCATTTGCCCGACACGAAACTCGCAAGCCATGTCCAAAAAGTGAAAAACAATGTGTCTGCCGCAAACAAAGGCAGAAGGATAAGGTACTTGTAGGGCTGGTACAGCCACAATCCTAATTTACTCGTAATCATCTCGTTCCGTATGCAGCGAGGCTCTCATTCCGGCCTCCGTCTATATGGCTGGCAAATTTACCATTTTTTATGCACTTTGCAGTGTTTCACGCTTTTCCGTCTCCTTTTCACGATTCTGACGGCACCCCCGCCACACTTTCCACTTTCCTGCCGCCCATGACCCTCTCTTTTCATTGATTTTATCACGGACTTCGCCCAAACACCCTCTCCTTACGTTGATTTTGCCTTTTTCAAAGCTCCATAAATCGTAATTCATAGCTAATTTTACGCTGCCGACATCGCAAGGCGATTTGAACTCGACGATGCCGACCTCACTATCA
>JAFPDB010000291.1 GCA_017390085.1 Bacteroidales bacterium
GAATGTGGACCTGACTTTCGCAAAGAACTGGAATAAGATTGTCCGGATCGACGGATCTGTCGATGAGAATGGAAAACCTAAAAATGATATCAATAACAACTGGTTTATCGGAGGACACCAACGTCACATTCTCGGGCACGCGCGGCACCGACGCTTTCGAATACACCATGAGCACCGCCGACGTCAACATCAACCCCGTAGCCAAAGTATCCACATTCACCCTCGACGACGGACGCACCGCCGGCTACCTGCTCTTCAACGAATACAAAGACGCCTTCGACGACGACCTGAAAGCCGCTTTCGACCTCTTCAAACAACAGGGGGTCAGCGAACTGGTCCTCGACCTCAGATACAACAACGGCGGCAGCCTCGCCACAGCCGTCTCACTTTGTAGCGGCATAGCGCCAGAAGAGGCCGTCGGCCAGGACAAGCCACTCCTGTACTACGACTTCAACAAAACCCTCAAACAGAGCTACCCCGAAACCTACGCCCTCGAAAACGCCGCCGAACTGCTCAACGACACCACCATCGCCAACCTCAACCTCAGCCGCCTGATAGCCCTCTGCGGACCCGACACCTACTCCGCCGCCGAAGCCACCATATGGGGCCTCAAACCCTATATGGACGTCGTGACAATCGGAGAGACGACAGGCGGCAAAAACACGATGATGTTCGGCCTCGCGCCATCCGACTTCACCTACACCGGCACCGGCCGACCCTACTACTCGTCGACAATCGACAACTGGCTCGCCTTCCCAATCGTAGGCCAATACCTCAACGCCAACCTCGAAGCCTTCGACACCACCGACGGCGACGGCTTCGCCCCCGACTACGAAGTCAACGAACTCGAAAACCTCTTCTTCAAAGGGCTCTACGACCTTGGCGAACCCGAAGAGCCGCTCCTGCGCGCAGCCCTCGAATACCTCAACACCGGCGCCATATCCGCCAACAAAAGCGTAGCCCCAGAAATGGTGAAAATCACCTCTTCCGTGGCGCAAAAGCCACACCTATGCTTCAAACGCCAAAAAGTCGAACTATAGGCATCAGCCCCCATAACACACGTCCGCTCAAAGGCCGCGGTGGTCACACACGACCATCGCGGCTTTTGATATAATTAAGAATCAGCGACTTCACAATAATTATAAAATTGTTAACTTCACGCATAGAAAAACATCACCAAAACACAAGATGCCAAGCTATATCCACCTCCTCGCCACCGCTCTGGCCGCACTCATACTCACCACAAGCGCCCTCGCGCAAACCTCCGAGCTTACAGAATCCGAACGAAAGACGTTCGACCTGGCAATCGACCTCGCTGAAAGAACCAACAACCGCGCCGCCATCGGGCTCCTGCGCCCACTGCACGAGGCGCACCCCGACAACGCCGACATAGCCTACAACCTCGGCATCTGCTACATCAACGCCAGCGGCAACCCCGACTCCACACTCTACTTCCTCCAAAAAGTCGAAGCCCTCGCGCCCGACGCCCCATGGGACGAACAGAGGCTCGTCAACAACCTCGCCATGGCCCGCGCCTACCAGCTCTGCGGACGGCCTGACGACGCCCTGCGCATCTACGACCTCATCGCCCAGAAAGACACCGACGAGCTGTACGCCGAAGTCACGCAATACGAGAGGCAAGTCTCCAACACCGCCAAAATCCTGATTGCCAACCCCGTCCGACTGACCATGCGCGACGCAGGAGAAGGAATCAACTCCTGCTGGAACGACTACAAACCCGTCCTGACCTCGACCGAAGACACCATGTTCTTCACATCACGCCGCCCCAAGAAGACCGCCGACAAACACATAATCTTCGACGACGGCCAATTTGAGGAGGGTGTCTACATGTCTGTCCGCCAAGGCGACAAATGGAGCGGCAGCTCCACATGGTCCGAAGCCAAACCCGTCAACGGACTCATCCCCGGACGACGCAAGCGCATAGGACAGGAGACAACCACCGCCCTCTCGCCAGACGGCAACGAGATGTACCTCTGCCAAGACGGCGACATCTACGTCTCGCGCCGCGACTCCGCCACACGCGAGTGGCTGCCGGCCACGCCACTGCCCTACCCAATTAACACCGAATTCGAGGAGAACTGGGCATTCGTCACCTCCGACGGCCAAGAACTCTACATATCCTCCGACCGCCTGGGCGGCTTCGGCGGCAAGGACATATGGCTCTGCCGCAAATTGCCCAACGGCAATTGGGGCAAACCCTTCAACCTTGGTCCCGGCGTCAACACCGAGGACGACGAAGACGCGCCTTTCTTCCATGAGCCCACCAACGTGCTCTACTTCAGCTCAACAGGCCACAGCGGCATGGGCGGATACGACATATTCTACTCGCCACGCAACGACAATGGCGAGTTCGAGGCCTCGAAAAACATCGGCTACCCCATAAGCTCGGCCGACGACGACCTCTACTTCGCCCCCTCGGCCGACCGCGACAGAGGCTACTACGCCAGCATCAGGTGGAACGAGAAGGGCAAAGCCCCATCCTACGACATCTACGAGGTCGAGTTTGAGCAGCCCGAGCAAAACACCATGGCCATCCTCGCCGCCAACGTCACAGCGCCCAACCTCTCGGACGTCAAAATCTTCACACTCAAGGATGGCGAAGTCATTGCCATCGGACGCCCATCGCCAAAGACCGGACGTTTCGTCACCATCGTGACCGCTGGCGAGCAATTCGACCTCGTGGCAACCTATGGCAACGACACCATCACACACCACGTCTCGACTCTTAAGACGCAAAGCTACCGCCTCTTGCAGCAGCCTATCGACATAGACGACTTCGTCTTCACCGAAAAGGCCACACCAGAGAGCCTCACGGCCGACAAGAAGCAAGAGACTACTTTCGACAACGACTTCCCCTCCGACGAGCTGCCCTACACAGTACAAATCATGAGCCTGCGCAAGTCGCTCGACCCCAAACTCCTGCGAGGCAAAATCGAAATCGCCGACATCGCCGAGTACAAATACCGCGACGGCTGGTTCGTCTACACCTACGGCAACTTCAGCTCATACTCCGAGGCCCGCAAAGCGCAACAAGACATCCGCCAGACAACGCCCTACACCGACGCCTTCGCAAGAGCTAAGAAGCAATACGACAAATACATCAAGAGCCGCAAGCAGTAAGCCGGCAAGAACAATGGCCTCCGTCCGCCTACGAGCCCTATTGCACTTTTCCACATAATATGGTAGTTTAATA
>JAFPDB010000292.1 GCA_017390085.1 Bacteroidales bacterium
GATGAGCGGGGCCGCTTTGACGTGGTGTCCGATGAGGTATTCTGGGTTGCGGCCGGAGACGAGCGAGAGGAGGAGCATGGCGTCGGCGTCGGGGGCGAGTTGCGTGGGGTCGCCAGGGAAGAGGATGACGCGTGATTTGTCGGTCACTATGTTCTTGATGTCGCGGACGATGTCGGTGGTGTTGGCTGAGACGAGGCTTCCGCCAACGAGTATGATGTGTGGGAAGAGGTTACGGGCTTGGAGGTTGACGAGGGTGTCGCGGTCGTACCGGTCGGGGTCGATAAGCCAGGCGAAGGCTTTCTTTTTTTGCTCGTGCCAGGCGAGTATGTCGTCGTATATTTGGTGGTGGGTGTTTTTCATTGTTGTGTTTCAGCAGAATACGGTTATGAGGTCGTCGGTGAGAATGTAGTGGAGCGTGACCTCGGCGTGGAAGCCGTCTTTGCTGATGCGGCCCAAGAAGCTGCCAGTAGGCTGGGAGGCGCGCAGGTTGTGGACTGACAGGTGCTGGTCGAACTCGATGTCGGTGAAGTCGAACCTTTTGTAGAGCGTCTCTTTTGCGCTCCATATGATGAGTGCGGTTCGGATTTCGTTGTCGGGGTCGATGTATTGCATTTCTTCTGGCGAGACGAAGCGCGGGATGAGGCTTACGACGCGTCGGGAGAGGTATTCCATGTCGAGGGCGACTGGCTGTTTGCCGAGTCTGATGCCGACGTATCCTATGGTGTGTGTGATGCTGATGAACAGGTCGCTGCCGATGAGGAAGGGTTTGCCGCTTGGCTGGTATGCGATGTGGACGTCTGGTCCGGCGATTTCTCGCAGGAGGATGCGGACGGTGAGCCATTCTTTGCGCCGGCGGTCGTTGCGGAATCCCGCGTAGGTTTGCTTTTCCTCGGCGGGCACCTCGTATTGCCTTTCGAGTTCTTGCAGGTGTTCGGTCATCCGCCAGACCCCCATGACGGTCTCGTTATCGGTTAGCTTGTTGATTATTGGCATTCCTGTTCGTCCAGTTGAACGTTTCTATGAGGTGGTTAATGTCGTTGTTGACGTAGTCGATTACGGGGGCGAGGCTGTCTTTGTTTGGTCGGCAGTAGAAGTAGAGTGAGCCGCGTAGGAATTGCCCGGTGCTGTCGGTTATGGCGAACTGGATAGGCGAGGCGGCGTTACCTTTTATTTGGTAGAGTGTTGCGAAGACGTGTCGTTGCGGGTCTTCGTAGTAGCGTTCTCCAATAGCGTCGGCCACGACGGTGTGTTTGTAGGCGAACTGGTGGCTGTCTTCGAAAGCGAGGTCTTGTTGGCTTTCGGCGAGGGAAAGGTAGGTGAGGTGTATCTTGCAGTTGAGGGTGGGGTAGAAGATGTTGGACCATGTCTCTTGCGCCCCCTTCTCGTCGTCTTTGGCGACTCTGGAGTGTTTTGAGATGTCGAATTTGTAGGGCATGAGTCGCGATTCGAACTCTTGGTAATCGTGCTCGGGGAGTGTTATGCGGAAGTAGCCCCTTGGTTTTGGGACGGGGGGCGCTGAGCATTGGCACAGAAGCAGGCTCGCTAAGGCGAAGAGGAGTGGTGCGGGTGAGAGTTTGGTCATCTGTGGGGTTCGGACTTGGCGGCGAGTTTCACTTTGTTGATTTTGCGTTGGTCTGCGGAGAGGACCTCGAACTTGTACTTGCCTATTTCTACGACGTCTTTTTTCTTGGGGATGACTCCGGTCTTCTCGAGCAGGAGGCCGGCGAGGGTCTCGGCGTCGCCCCGCGCCTTGTCGAAGGTTGACGTCTCGATGTCGAGGACTTTGCATAGGTCGTTGAGCGATATTTTGGCTTCGAAGACGTATGAGCCGTCGGGTTGCCGGTACCAGTCTTTGAGGTCTTTGTCGTCTTGCTCGTCGCTTATGTCTCCGACGATTTCTTCGATAATGTCTTCGAGGGTGATTATGCCCTGCATACATCCGTACTCGTCGACGATGATGGCCATGTGTGTCTTGGTGGACTGGAACTCGGTGAGCAGGTCGTTCA
>JAFPDB010000293.1 GCA_017390085.1 Bacteroidales bacterium
ATTGGAAGGTCCGCCTTAAATGTGGCTTTTCCGTTCGCCGCCGTGGTAACTTTTTCGATGAGAGTGCCCTTATTTACGATTTTATTCCCTTTATGGTCTTTGATGTCGCTATCCGCATACAGTCCGTATGCAAACCTCGAAAACGACTTCCACCTTACTCTCAACTACCTCAAGAACGGAGCGCAAGACCCCAGACGCGGCGAAGTCCTCAGCCACCTCCGCCGCCAGATGCACACCATCGCCGACGTGGCGGAAATCCTCTCCCTCCGCGACTCCCCGCCCCACACCCACGACGCCCAAATCGCCTCACGATTCACCAATAAGCCCGACATCGGGAGCCTCGTCGCGCAATACAAGGACGACGCGCTCACAGCCCCCTCGGGACTCGACGCGCTCGACAACCTCTGCGACGTCCTCGACACCCTCTATTTCTCGCCTGCCGACCTGAGCCTCGTCGCCGAACACATTCTCAACAACGGCGAGACGCCCGACATCGACAAGGCCTACGTCGTCGGGGTCATCGGACACAACATCCTGCGCATCTTCCAGCCATCCGCCGCCCTACAGATCCTCAAATCCGTACGGCTCGGCGCCTTCGGCGCGAAAGCCCTCCCACGGGCTGCCGCCGTCATCGCCGCTTCAATACTCGTCCACGGCACCCGATGGGACGACGACGACGAACTCTCTTCTGCCATATCCATCGCGGCCACAGACTCGCCCGATTTCGCCTCGCTCGTCCGAACAGCGTTTTCGATGCTCGCCAAGACCAACGTCACCAACGAGGTCATCAACATCTTCACAAACGACATCATCAACGAGGTCAAAAACGTCATTAAGAAATTCCCCGACCTGAACCTCACACCCGATTCCGAACTCTTCAAGCAGCTCAACAACGATTCCCAACAGACGTTCATCGACAAGTTCGCTTTCCTCAACAACCTCGCCATCGACGGCATCGACGTCAACTTCGCTTCGCAAGAGGGGCTCAGGTCGCTACCCTTCTTCCAACGCACCGTCTTCTGGATCCGACCCTTCGACGTCAAAAGCACCCAATACTCCCAACCCACGGAGCCGCTCGCTCCCGACGCGAGACAACAACTCTCCGACTCGCTCGTCAACAGCACAATCTGCGATTCGGACCGCTACGCGATGGCTATCCTCACGGGCTCGGTCCCTGCCAACAGCGCGAAAAGCATGTGCGCCGCCGTCGCAGCCGACCACAACTACAAGACCAAAGCCCAGCAGGAGCATTACAACCTCTCGCCCGAAACCTTCCGCACTGTCGTCGAGACCGAGAATTTCATCAAGGACCTATACCGCATAGCCAACATCCGCCCCGAGCGTCACGGCCATACAACCCTCTTCGCCTACGGCACTTGGCACATGCAGAGCGGCGCCCTAAGGGTCTTCTACCCCACCGACGCCGACCTCGACACCCTCGGCTCCACACTCGCCAAACGCAAGTGCCACGAGCCGGCCGCAAGCGTTTACACCCTTCTTTTCGCCATCACCCGCAATGCCGACTTCGCCCGCAAGCTCGCCTTCTGCCAATACGCCTCAAATCATGAGGAGAAGGCCATCGAGACGCTCTCAGCGGCCGACGCCATCGACAACTCCGACTTCTGGACCAAGAAAACACTCGCCGACTGGTTCTTCGCCAAAGGCAACCACGCCCTGGCGCTAAAGTTCTTCCTCGAAGCCGAGGCCATCAAGCCGCTAAAACCCGATAAACTCTCCACCAAGGCCTTCTGCCAACTCTCGTTGGGACTCAATTCCGAAGCGCTCAACACCTTCCTCGGGCTGACGTTCACGTTGCCCGACGACCCCGACGGCTACCTGGGTTCCGCTCTCGCCCTCTTCCGACTCGGGCGCGCCAACGAGGTCAAGAAATATGTCGACATGGCCAAAGGGCTCACAGCCACGCCATTCCCGCTCCTGCCCGGCCCCAACGTCCTTCTGGGTCTCGCCGCCCTCGCACAAAAGGACTACGCCTCTGCCATCGCGTCCTTTCATGAGGCTGGAGCGAAAGAATCCCGAGTCCACCTGACTTCCGAATTGCGCACACTCGTAGCCTACAACGTCCCAAAAAACGACATCGAACTGCTCCTCCGCCTGCTTTAGCCACACACCCGAGACCACAAAACCAAACCACGCCTACAAGTTTCATAATCTTAGATTTATTCATTAGTTTTGCCAATTGAATAACAAGTACTAGCGACAAAATGGAGTTCACAGCGCAGCAAATAGCTGAAATGCTCGGCGGAGTCGTCGTAGGCGACCCTCAGGCAACAGTAAACGACGTGTCAAAAATTGAAGAAGGACGTCCGAAAACTCTCACTTTCTTAGCCAACCCCAAATACGAGCATTACGTCTACTCCACAGAGGCCTCTATCGTAATCGTCAACTCCGACTTCGCGCCCTCCAAACCCGTCAAAGCCACCATGATCAAGGTGGCCAACGCCTACGAGAGCCTCGCAAAACTCCTCGCCCTCTATCAGCAGATGCAACCACAAAAGGTCGGCATCGAACAACCATCATTCATCAGCCAGTCCGCCACCGTCGGCAAGGACACCTACATCGGCGCTTTCGCCTACATCGGCGACAAGGCCAAGATAGCCGACGGCGCAAAAATCTACCCGCAAGCCTACATCGGCGACGGCGTCACGATTGGCGAAGGCACAATAATCTACCCAGGAGCGAAAATCTACAAAGGCTGCAAAATCGGCAACCGCTGCATAATCCACGCCGGCGCAGTCATTGGAGCCGACGGCTTCGGCTTCGCCCCCGACAAAGATGGAGTCTACCACAAAATCGAACAAGTCGGCATCGTCGTCATCGAAGACGACGTCGAGATTGGGGCCAACACCTGCGTCGACCGCTCCACAATGGGAGCCACCCGCGTCGAGCACGGCGCCAAGATTGACGACCTCGTCATGATAGCCCACAACGTCATCGTCGGCCACGACACAGTGATCGCCTCGCAAAGCGGAATCGCCGGCTCCACAAAGATTGGCAACAACTGCGTAATGGGCGGACAGGTCGGCGTGGCCGGACACATTGAAATCGCCGAGCGCACCACCATAGCCGCCCAAAGCGGCATCCAAGGCTCCGTCCGCAAGCCCGGGCAGACGCTCTTCGGCTCCCCCGCCTTCGACTACATGGGCTTCACCCGCTCGTTCGTCGTCTTCCGCCACCTCCCTGAGCTCAAGCGCCAGATTGACCTCCTCATGCAAGAGCGCGACCAGAAATAACACCGGCATGGAAAAACAAACTACGCTCAAAGGCAGCGCCAACTTCGAGGGCAAAGGCCTCCACACCGGAGCCTACGTCCACCTCTCCATAAACCCCGCGCCCGCCGACTACGGCTTCCGTTTCCGACGCGTCGACATCGACGGGAACCCCGAAATCCATGCCCTCGCCACCCGAGTCTCATTCACACAGCGAGGCACAGTCCTCACGGGCGACAACAAGGAGACCATCTCCACCATCGAGCACCTCATGTCCGCCCTCCGCGCCAACGGCGTCGACAACTGCCGCATCGACCTCGACGGCCCTGAAGTCCCCATACTCGACGGCAGCGCCAAACCATTCACCGACGCCATCCGCAACGTAGGCCTACAGCCACAAGACGCCGAAAGGCAATACCTCGTCATCACACGCAAAGCCGTCTACGAAGAGAAAGAGAAAGGACTCCGAATCATAGCCCTCCCCGAAGACTACTTCGCCGCAGAGGTCAACATAGCCTTCGACGGCACGCGCTGCCTGCCCAACCAATGGGCGCAAATAGAGTCGCTGACCGACGAGTACGACCAAATCTACGACTGCCGCACATTCGTCTTCCTCCACGAGATAGCCCCACTCCTCAACATGGGACTCATCAAGGGAGGCGACCTCGACAACGCCATAGTCTTCGTCGAAGGCCAGCTCACCGACGACCAGAAAACCGAACTCGCGCAAAAGCTCGGCCGCAAAGATGTGACAATCCACCCCAGCGGCGCCCTCAACGACCGCGACCTCAAATACGCCAACGAGCCAGCACGCCACAAGCTCCTCGACCTCATTGGAGACCTCGCGCTCGTCGGACGGCCCATAAAAGGGAGAATCCTCGCCACGCGCTCAGGCCACGGCTCCAACACCGCCTTCGCGCGCCAGCTCATCAAGGAGTTCCTCAGTTAGTTTCGCCACACACACAACACATCAAACATACCTACAACCCCCGAGAGAGAGTTACAGAATGAATTTCCCTGAAGACTGCAAAATAAGCCCACTTGCCACCGTCGCGCCCGATGCGCAAATCGGCCACGGTGTTGAAATAGGCCCATACGCCCTCATTGAGTCCAACGTCGTAATCGGTGACGGCTGCAAAATCATGAACGGAGCCACCATCTGCTGGGGCACCCGAATGGGCAAGAACAACCGCGTTTTCCAAAATGCCGTGATTGGCGGAATCCCCCAAGACCTCAAATTCCACGGAGAGGAGACCACTTGCGAGATTGGCGACAACAACACCATCCGCGAGTGCGCCACCATAAACCGGGGCACCGCGTCGCGCAACAAGACCGTCGTCGGCAGCGGCAACCTCATCATGGCATATTGCCACATAGGCCACGACTGCGTCTTCGGCAACAACATAATCATCTCCAACGCCTGCCAGTTCGCCGGCGAGGTCGAGGTTAGCGATTTCGCCGTCATCGGCGGCGGATCCCTCTGCCACCAGTTCACACGCGTGGGCCGCTACGTCATGGTCCAAGGCGGCACACGCTTCGGCAAAGACGTACCGCCGTTCACCATGATCGGGCGAGAACCAGCCTCCTTCGAGGGTCTCAACATCATCGGCTTGCGCCGCCACGGCTACACCCCCGAGCAAATCGCGGAGGCGCAAGAGGTCTACCGCCGTATCTACCTCTGCAAGATGAACACCACACAGGCCATCGAGTCCATCGAAGCCGAAATGCCCAAGTCCGACATCGTAAACGAGATTGTCGAGTTCGTCAAGGCCTCCAAACGCGGAATCATCAAGTAAGGCCAGACCCTAAGACACATACGCCTACGCCCCGTTCAAAAGGTCTTCGAACACCTTTTGAACGGGGCGTAAAACGTTCCGCAAATGCGGCTCAATATGACACGCTGACTTCCGGCACAATCTCTCGCGCCCTTACCGCAATAGCGTCGAGCACCGCGGGCGGCGTCTTTGCCATCGTCTTCAGTGGCGTCTCGCGGTCGATAGTGTAAATCATAAGGCGCGGAGGCGCAAGGCGGCGCAATATGCCGAGCCACGGTGCAACATCCTCCTCCCGCGAGTTGTCATGCTCCACCCCCTCGTCGTCAGTCCACGAGACGAACATCGTCTGAATCGTCAGGGCCTTGCCAAGCCTCCCGCGCAAAGCGTATATCCGCTCCACAACCTCGTCGAGCGAGTAGCCCGCCGCAGGACGGTCGAGAGCCGCCACCGTAGACTCGAGACCCGAGTCAATCTTCAATATCGCCTCGTCGGTCAGGCACAGCCCGTCGACGACCTTAGGGTCGCCCAACCGCGTGGCGTTGGTCAAGACGCAGACCTTAGCGCCGGGGGCCAACTTGTCGCGCAGGCCCACCGTGTCACGCATAATCTCAGCGAAGCACTTGTGCAACGTCGGCTCTCCATTTCCCGCAAATGTTATCACGTCGGGACGCTCGCCAGCCTCGGCCATCCGGGCCAATGCGCTCTCCAGCTGCCCCGCCACCTCCTCGCGCGTAGGCAGCGCAGAAGCGGCGCCGCGGCGGTTGAACCCGCATTCGCAATAGAGGCAATCGAAGGAGCAAACCTTGCCGTCGGGGGGCAAAAGGTTGATTCCTAACGAGATTCCGAGCCTTCGGCTTCTCACGGGGCCGAAGACGGCCTTGTCGAATAATATTGTAGACATATCGGCAAAGTTCGACAAAAAAACCTTTCCGCGTACCGCGGGCGCAGCCCCATAACGCCAATCCCTCGCTACGAAAAAAACACTATCTTTGAGGATATTTTGCGCCTTACGCACACGCCCTAAGGCGTATCCCCATAAATGCAACACACGCGATGCGCTTCTCCGACGTCATAGGCCAAAAGGCCATCAAAGACCGCCTCCTGGCCATGACGGCCGAGAACAGGGTCCCGCACGCCATGCTCTTCATGGGAGCCGAGGGCGTTGGAGCGCTCCCGCTCGCCTTGGCCTTCGCGCAATACGTCGACTGCACGGGCGACAAATCCAACGGCGACAGCTGCGGACTTTGCCCCGCTTGCAAGAAGAACGCAAAGCTCGTCCATCCCGACGTCCACTTCATCTTCCCAATATCCAAAAACGGCTCGAGCGACGACACCGACTCCTTCCTCCCGCAATGGCGCGAGACCGTGACCCGCTCACCCTACTTCGGACAAACCGAATGGATTGAGGCCATGGCAGCCCACAAACCGGCGCAGCCCAAAGAGGACGACGACCCACAGGCAGCCACGCCGGCCGGCAAACAGGCCCTCATCGCCAAAGACGCCGCCCAAGCCATCCACGCCAAGCTCAGCATGAAGCCCTACGAGGCCGACCGGCAGATCATGATCATCTGGAGGCCCGAGCTCATGAACGAGACGACAAGCAACAGCCTCCTAAAGATTCTCGAGGAGCCTCCCACCGACACAATCTTCATCCTCGTAAGCGAAGAGCCGCAAAAAATCCTCCCCACAATCCTCAGCCGAACACAGACGTTCCGCATCCCGCCAATCGACGAGGCCGACCTCTCGACAGCACTCTCGCGGTCCGCATTGCTCGTGCCCGACGAGGCCGCCCGAATCGCCCACATCGCCCAAGGCAGTTTCGTCTCCGCGCTACGCCAGGTCTGCCAATCGCAAACCGACGCCCGCAACATCGACCTCTTCAAGAAGATGATGAGAGCCGCTTGGAAGACCGACATCATCGAGATGAACAACATAGCCGAAGCCTGCCGAGCCATGTCGCGCGAACAGCTAAAGTCGTTCCTGACCTACTCGCAACGCCTCATCCGCGAGAGTTTCATACTCAACCTCGACAACCGCCAAATCAACTTCCTCACCCAGCCAGAAGAGGAGTTCCTTATCAACTTCGCTCCCTACGTCCACGTCAACAACGTCGAGAAACTCGCGTCGCTCATCGACGACGCCACGGCGCGCATCGAGCAAAACGGCAACATCCGCATGACCATCAAGAGCATGATACTCAACCTCACGGTCCTCATCCGAAAAACAAACAGACCCGCGGCGACGGCATGACACGCCTATGCCGCACCAACATATTCCCACACCCTTTTTACCCGAACACCTCACAATGGAAGACGAAATAAAAAGAGCCGACGAACAAATCCCAGACCTTAAGCCCGACGACGGCCAGACCGAGGTCCTGATACCATCTGCCGGCTTCCGACCCGAAGACAGCGTAAGCTGCCGAGGCACGTGCGCCATACGCGGCGGCAAACTCCACACCTACGACTGGATGGAAGACCTCCCCACGCCCCCAAACGCGTCGGACCTCGTCGAAATCCAGTTCAAGAACACCCGCAAAGGCTACTTCCGCAACTCGACAGGACTGCAACTCAAGAACGGCGACATCGTCGCCGTCGAGTCCTCGCCTGGCCACGACATCGGCACCGTGACACTCCAAGGCCGGCTCGTCTACCTCCAGATGCACAAAAACCACATAAACCCCGCATCCTACGAGTTCAAGAGGGTCTACCGCGTCGCCAGGCCCACCGACATCGAGAAGTGGGAAGAGGCCAAGGAACTCGAGCACCAGACGATGCTCGAAGCCAGGCAAATTGCCCAAGACCTCCACCTCAACATGAAAATCGGCGACGTCGAGTACCAAGGCGACCGGACGAAAGCCATCTTCTACTACATTGCCGACGAGCGCGTCGACTTCCGCGAGCTCATCAAGGTTCTCGCCGACCGCTTCCACGTCCGCATCGAGATGAGGCAAATCGGCGCAAGGCAAGAGGCGGGACGAATCGGAGGCATCGGCCCCTGCGGACGCGAAATGTGCTGCGCATCGTGGATGACGAGCTTCGTCTCCGTCTCCACACACTCCGCGCGCATCCAGGACCTCTCGCTCAACCCCGTCAAGCTCGCCGGACAGTGCGGAAAACTCAAATGCTGCCTCAACTACGAGCTTAGCGCCTACGTCGACGCCATCAAGAGCTTCCCCCCAACCGACAAGCCACTCGAGACGGCAGAAGGCACCTACTACTTCTACAAGTACGACATCTTCAAACGCCTCATGTGGTACTCGCCGCAAAAAGACTCACCAACCAACATCGTGGCCGTGGAGGCAGACCACGTGGCAGAGATCCAGTCCATGAACGCGCAAGGGCAAAAACCAGACACCCTCGGCGCCACCCAAACCTCGGTCAACACCGAAGATGACGGCTACTCAGGCACCGTCGAGCTCAACGACGACCTCACCCGATTCGACACCAAAGGCCGCAACCGGCGCGGCCGCGCCAACAACAACCGCCAAGAACGGGACCGCGGACAGTCCAACAACAACGACCGCCACAACCGACAGGACCGCCGACCCGCCGACCGCGACAACGCCGCCCCCGACGAGCAGCAACGACCCGAACGCCCCGACAGGCAAAGCCGCCGCGACAACAACCGCGCCAACCGCCGCCCCGACAACCGCGCCAACCGCCCACAACGCCCCGAACGGACAGAGGGGCAGGAGCAGCAGGAGAACCGCGGACAGAGGCGCGACAACAACCGAGTCCGCGGCCAGCGACGCGACGGCGACCACCAAGGACGGCCACAACGAGGCGAACGCCAGCCGCGACCCAACCGCCCCGAAGGCCAAAACCCAGATGGCGACAGACAACCATCCTCACAACCCTCTGAGCAGTAGCCACATGAGACAGCTCCTCGTCATCTTCGCGGCAACCCTCGCCGCCTGCCTCGCCTCATGCACAAACGACAAGGTGGCCTACAACGAGTTCGTCAGCCTAGCCGACGCCAAATGGGACAAAGACACGCTCGCCATCTTCCGTGCCGACATCACGGACACGACCCGCCTATACGACATCTACCTGCAAGTCCGAAACGACAACGACTACGCTTTCGCGAACCTTTGGCTCTTCATCGACGTAATATCTCCCGACGGGCATTCGCGCCGCGACACCATCGAATGCTTTCTCGCAAACCCCGACGGCTCTTGGCTTGGAGGGGGATGGGGCAGCCTCTATTCCACACGCTGCCAATATATGCCGGCCATACGCTTCGCCACGCCCGGCCCCTACACATTCCGCCTCACCCAAGGCATGAGAAAAGACCTGCTTACCGGAATCCACGACATCGGCCTGATCATCGAAGGCCATGACGACGACAACATGTAGACTCCGATGGGAAAAAACAAACTCAAGAAATTCGCCGACATGGCGTCATACGACCACGTCTTCGAGGCCGATTTCGAACAACTCAGCCAAGGCGAGTTCGCCCAACGCGGACGATGGAGAGAGTGGTTCGGAAACGACAACCCCATCGTCGTGGAACTCGGGTGCGGACGCGGAGAATATACCGTCGGACTCGCGCGCCGCGACTCAGCAAAGAACTACATCGGCGTCGACATCAAAGGCGCGCGTATGCACGCCGGGGCCACAGAGGCCGCCAACGAAGGTCTGAAGAACGTGGCCTTCATCCGGACCAGAATCGAGTTCATCGAACGGTTCTTCGCCCCGGGCGAGGTGAGCGAGATTTGGGTCACGTTCCCCGACCCCCAGATGCGCAAGCCGCGCAAAAGGCTCGTCGCGACGCTCATGCTATCGCGCTACCGCAACTTCCTCCGCCCCGACGGACCAGTCCACCTCAAGACCGACAGCCCTTTCCTCTTCGAATACACCCGACACATGATGCTGGCCAACGCCATCGAGCCGCAAGCCATATGCGACGACCTCTACGCCCAAGGCGTGCCAGACCCCGCGCTCGGCATCCGGACCTACTACGAGCAGAAATGGATCGACGCCGGCATGACAATCAAGTACGTCCGCTTCCTCATCCCGCAAGGCGTGGAGCTTATTGAGCCGGACATCGAAATCGAGAGGGACAATTACCACAACGTCGGGCGAAACGTCGTCATCCGCCCCGACAAAAAGTAACACACACAATTTCAAACACTTACCACAATGGCCTTCTACCCAGCGCAAGTCATACAAGCCCTCCGCAACGTAATACACCCCGAGAAAGGAATCGACATCGTCGAGATGGGAATGCTCGAAGACGACATCCGCATCAGCGGAAACCGAGTCAGCTTCTCGCTCCTCTTCGACCGCCCTAACGACCCCCTCATATCCATAATCAAGCAGCGCGCCACGGCCGCCATCAAGGAGCACATGGGCCCCGAGGTCGAAATCGACGACAACATATTCATCAAAATCCGCCAACGCCCAAAAGCCCCCGAGAAACCCGTCCTCCCCGACGTCAAGAACGTCATCGCAGTGGCATCGGGCAAAGGCGGCGTGGGCAAGTCCACCGTCACGGCCAACCTGGCCATAGCCCTCACGAAGCTCGGCTACAAAGTAGGCCTGCTCGACGCCGACATCTTCGGACCTTCAATCCCCATAATGTTTGACACCCAAGACGCGCGCCCCACCCTCTCCGACAAATCCACCGAAGGGCGCGAACTCATCGACCCTGTCGAGAAATACGGCGTCAAGATGCTCAGTATCGGCTTCTTTGTAGACCCCAAGCAAGCCGTCGTATGGCGCGGAGCCATGGCCACCAACGCCATTAAGCAACTCGTCACCGAGGCCGACTGGGGGACGCTCGACTACCTGCTCATCGACATGCCACCGGGAACGTCAGACATCCACATCTCGCTCGTCGGGCTGGTCAAGCTCACGGGCGCCATTGTAGTCTCCACCCCCCAAAAAGTGGCACTGGCCGACGCCCGCAAGGGATGCGACATGTTCCTCAACCCCAAAGTCAACGTGCCAGTCCTTGGCATCATTGAGAACATGGCATGGTTCACGCCCGCCGAGCTGCCGCAAAACAAGTACTACATTTTTGGGCAAGGCGGAGCAAGCGCCCTGGCGGAAGAAATCGGCGTGCCACTGATCGGCCAAGTGCCCATCGTCCAGTCCATCCGCGAGTGCGCCGACAGCGGCTCGCCTGCCGCCCTCGACGACAACGGCATAGCCGGACGGGCCTTCGCGCAGATTGCGCAGAAGATTGCGCAAATCTGCGACAAGCAATAACGACATTAGCAACACTAAATCACTGACCATGAGCACAGTCATGTCACGCCTCCCCCAGACATTGGCATCGATGTCCACGATCCTTGCCATACTGACGAGCTGCTCCGAGGGAGAAATTTTCTCCATCGACCCAATCGTGTCGTCGGGCGCGGTCCTCCAGCAGCAGAGCCTCCTCACCATAAGCGGGCGCGCCACGCCAGGCATCCACATCAAGATTACGACCGACTGGGATTTCTCCGTCACCTCCTCCACCGGCGTCGACAGTACGTGGCACGCCGAAATCCGCACCCCCGCCGCAGACACCCTCACACACCAGCTGACAATCAGCTCGCCCAACCTCGACCATTTCGTCAGCAACATACTTATCGGCGAGGTCTGGCTGACGGCCGACCAGACCGGCTCTTCCCCACTCCCCCATTCATTCATGGCCACCTCCGACACGCAGGACTCGTCGGCCGTCAATCTCGATTGGCTCGACGACAACCTCGTGCGCTTTTTCCAAATGGAGCCGGGCATATCCTCCGAACCTACCTCTTTCGCCGAAGGCAAATGGGTCCGCCTCTCGGAAGGCTGCAGCAACACTCTCAACCTCACCGCGGCTTGCCTCGCCAAAGTGCTCCGCGACAGTCTCAACATCCCCGTCGGCGTGATATCCGTCTCCAACAGCGGCTCACCATGCAGGGCGTGGGTCTCACCCGAACTCGACACCGGCAACGAGACTCTCAATGAGGCCTCCGAATGGGAGTCTAAGCACAACGACCTCAACGACTGGCTCTCGACACTGCCCACAATCAACACTTCCAACCCCGACGGCACCGACGCCCTCCCCACGACTTCCGTCTTCGACGAGGTCATAAACAACTGCCCGCCAGACATCTCCGAATGGCACACGCTGACGCTCCCCGGCCTTTGGGAACACCAAGGGCTTGCGGGCTTCGACGGCCTCATATGGCTAATCAAGGAGGTCAAGCTACCCCGCGAGTGCGCCAGACACAACGCCAAACTCTACATCGGCAACCTTGCCGACAACGACCTCACATACGTCAACCATACACTCGTCGGGTCCAAATCCGACACCAGCTCATGGTCCGAGCCGGGCGTCTACAACATCCCGCGCAGCACCCTCAAAACCCGCACCACCATCGCCATCCGCCTCAACGGGCACCACACCTCGGCAGGCATCTTCGGCCCGACCGACGGAACATCCATGAGGCTCGAGATTCCGGACATCAACTTCTCGACCGACATCTCCGGCCAATGGGCCTACGTGGCGGCTGCCAAGTTCTCGACCGACAATAACAAGCTATACCTGCTCGGCGTGCCAGACAACCGCTACATGGTCGAGTTCCGCGGCTACGACAGCAGGCCGAACACGCATCGAGGAGTGGTCTACAACAAGATGCTGACCCCCCTGCGAGGAATACCCTTCGCCGGCGCGACGTGCCACTTTGGCGAGGCCGACATGAACAAGCACACTTTCGCGGAGAGTTTCACCGAGGAAGCGCAACGTTTTGTGACCACCCTCCGCTTGGTGGCCAACAAGGAGAAACTGCCTGTCATTTTCAATCAGCCACCCCCACCGCCACAAGACAAGAACAACTCCAGCAGCCTCGTCCGCACGTCGCTCGTCACGGCCGCCAACAAGGCGGGGGCGGATGTCTACGTCGTCTCGCTTGCCGACCTTGGCACGAAATCAGAATTCAACTCCATGCCACGTAGGCAAGTGGAGGAGGGTTGGCGCGACGCGCGCACCATCCTCGCCACCGTCTACGGACACAGCTCGCCCGACAACGCCACAAGCCCCCTGCCCCGGTTCGCCACGACCGACCTCCAAGTCGTCAACATCGAGTTCGCCCACGCGCAGAAGCTCAGCATCAACGTCGACCTACCATCCGCTTTCGAGATTGCCGGCGAAGATTCTGTCTTCTTCCCCGCCAAGGCCCTCGCCTCGGGCAACTGGGTCACCATGTTCAGCCACATGGTCCTCGAGCCGCGCTTCGCACGCTACGCATGGTCCGACACCGTCATGCCGACCCTAAGCGGCGACGGCGGAATGCCAGCGCCCGCTTTCTGCCTCCGCTGCCAGACGACAGACGAGAAGTAACGGAGCGCCAGCGCCTGTCACCCAAACACACAAAAACAACTTTCTCTTTCAGCACCAATGGTTTGGTTCGTCTTGGCCCTGCTCTCGGCCTTATGCCTCGGCTTCTACGACGTCCTGCGAAAATACTCGCTCAAGAGCAACGCCGTCCTGCCCGTCCTTTGCGTCAGCACCCTCACCTCGTCGCTCATCCTGCTGCCCCTATGCCTCGCATCCCTCGGCGGAGCCATCGGCCCCGAGTCGTGGGCCTACATCCCCACCATATCGCCCCACGACCATCTGCTCCTCGTCGCCAAGGCCGCCATCGTCCTCGGCTCGTGGGTGTTCGTCTACTACGGGATGAAGAACCTGCCCCTCAGCATCGTTGCGCCCATCAGGGCCACAGCACCCGTCTGGACGCTCATAGGCGCACTCTTCATCTTTGCCGAGAGGCCTAACGGAGTCCAGTGGGCCGGCCTGTCCGTGGCTTTCCTCTTCTTCTTCCTCTTCAGCATGGCGGGTAAGAGGGAGGGCATCAGTTTCAAGGCCAACAAATGGGTGTGGTGCGTCGTCGTCGGGACGCTCATCGGCTCCTGCTCCGCACTCTTCGACAAGCACATCATCAGCGGGGCCCACATCAACCGCATGGCGGTGCTCTTCTACTACTCGGTCTACCAATTTCTAATGACGATTCCGCTGCTACTCATGATATGGTGGCCGCGACACCGCCAGGAGCCTTTCAACTGGCTTTGGACGATTCCCGCCATCGGGGTCATAATCATCGTGGCTGATTTCTTCTACTACGGCGCTCTCGACTCGCCCGACAGCATGATTTCGCTCATCTCGCCCATCAGGCGCAGCAACTCCATCGTCTCCTTCACCCTCGCCGCCCTCATCTTCCACGAGCGCAACATGCTGCGCAAAGGGCTGTGCCTCATCGGCATCCTTGTCGGCATTGCCATTATAATATGGGGATCGATGGGCTGAGACCTAACCTTTTAGCCATGACCGACAGCCGCACACCTTTCAAAGTCGACATCATCGGCGCCGGCCTGGCGGGCCTCTGCCTCGGCATACGCCTCCGCAGGGCGGGCTTCCAGACCGTCATCTACGAGAAGGCCGAACGCCCGGGCGGGCTATGCACCGGGTGGCGACGCACCGCCTACGACTTCAACGGCTGCCTCCATTGGCTGCTCGGCTCCGCGCCCGGCACCTCGTTCCACGACATGTGGCGCTCTGTGGCCGACATCGACTCACTCGACTTCAAGTACTTCGACGAGAGGGTCGACATCGAGATTCCATCGCCCGACGACCCGAAGCCATGGCACTTCCACCTCTACAACGACGTCGACCGCTTCGAGCAATACCTCCTCGCCCTCGCACCCGAAGACGAGCCCACCATCCGCAAGTGGGCCGACGACATACGCCTCGCCGCGTCACTGCTGCCCGACCTCCCCCCCTACCCCACCGAGCCAACGCGCCTCGGGCGAATCCTCCACTACACCAGGCTCTGGAGGCTCGCCCGGCTACTGCCATTCTTCTACCGATGGGGGCGACTCACCAACAAGGGCTTCGCCCTCCAATTCCGCAACCGCAAGCTGGCGAGCGCCGTTGAGCGGCTCTACATGAACGAGACGCCCATGTCGGTCATAATCTTCGGCCAGGCGTACATGACGGCGCGTGTGGCCGGTACGCCCGTCGGAGGCTCGCTCCCCCTGACCAACCTGCTGACCGACACGTACATAGCCCTCGGCGGCACGCTCCGCCTCTCCACTCCCGTCGCGTCCGTACGCGTCGAGGGGCGGCGCGCCGTAGGGCTGACGCTCGCCGACGGCTCGCAAACGTCGGCCGACGCCGTATGCTCGTGCGCCGACTGGACATGGACCGTCGGCACGGCCCTGAAAGGAGTCAAGATCCCGCGCGAGATGCGCCGACTGCTCTCCGCGCCCAAAGAGGCTTTCTTCTTCTCCTACTGCCGCGTCCACCTGGGCTACGCCGCTCCGCTCGACACGCTGCCACATTTCCTGCGCCTCGCCTGCCACATCCAATTACCCGACGGCACGACCCTCGACCAGTTGGAACTCGAAATCTCCAACTTCGACGGCACTACCGCACCGGCTGGCAAGACCACCATCACCGCCAACTTCCCCACTCGCCAAGGGCAATGGTGGATCGACCTCCGCCGCACGGACATGGCTTCATACCGCCGCGCCAAAGAGTCCGTTCTCCAGACGGCGCTCCGCGCCATCGCCGACAACATTCCCCGCGCATTCGCCACGCCATTCTCACCCCGCCTCGTCGAGGCCGCCGACGTCGCCACTCCCGCCACTTTCCACCGCTACACGGGCAACGCCCACGGCAGCTCGCAAGGCTGGGGACCATCGCTCAACCAGTTGCGCCGCCCCCCACTCCACCCCACAATCCCAGCCCTCGACCGATTCGCCATGGCCGGCCATTGGCTCGAAGCCGGCGGCGGCGCGCCAGTCGCCCTGATTTCTGCCCTTTTCGTCGAAAAACTGTTCAACCGATTCGCCAAATAGCTATCTTCATGTTCCGACCAACACACACAACAACATGATTAGCTTAAAACACATTTCCATCGCACTCGTCGCCCTGTGCATCGCCGCTTGCGACGACGACGACAAGACAGTCCCGCACGCCACTACCACGACCTCCGACACCTCGAAGCTCGTCAGCTCCACCACCATCGAGGCCAACCGTTTCGTCTGGGACATCATGTCTTTCTACTACTACTGGAACGCTGAGATCCCACAACTCGACTACCGGACTCAACCCAACACCTCCGACTACTTCTACGACCTCCTCTCCTCCAAGGACCGCTTCAGCTTCATCACCGACGACGCCGAAGCCTTTCTCGACACCGAGGAAGGAAACTACACATCCTTCGGCTGGTCATATTTCCTCTCACGCATCAGCCAAGAAAACAACGACGTCGTCGCGGTCGTCACACAGGTCCACGACAAAACCCCCGCCAAGGCGGCAGGCGCCAAGCGCGGCGACGTCATATTCAAAATCAACAACACCCAGCTAACCGTCGACAACTACCAGACGCTGATTAAGTACGACACCAACGTCACATTCTCGGGCACGCGCGGCACCGACGCTTTCGAATAC
>JAFPDB010000294.1 GCA_017390085.1 Bacteroidales bacterium
ATCGCTGCCGGGATGGAGATGGAGTGGCACTTCTCCGCGCGGTGGTTGCTGCCCACATTGGCGGCCGTCATGGACATTTTGGCCTATAGGCGGATCTCCGACGACGAGGCTCTCGTCCGCAGCCTCGACAGGCTCAGATAGGGAGCGGCCAACAGTAAAGCCGAAGGGCGGCAATTCTGGATTCCAGAATTGCCGCCCTTCGCGTTATGCCGCTGCGGGAGTCTTAGGCGTTGAAGTGGTAGAGGAAGACAATGTCGCCGGTGTAGGCGGGCTTGCGTTGTCCCTCGATTTCGAGCTTGACGCTCATGGTCGCCTTGGTCGTGCCGCGCAGGTTGAGGACCTCGCGTACCACCACGTGCAGGCGGACGCGGCTGTCGACAACCACGGGCTGCTGATACTTGAAGTTCTCGATCCCGTAGTTGATCTGGTCCTTGATGTTGCGGACGTCGACAATCTGCTCCCAAAGGTGGGGGAGTATGGAGAGGGTGAGATAGCCGTGGGCTATGGTGTTGCCGAAGGCCGACTCTTTCTTGGCGCGCTCGACGTCGACGTGAATCCACTGGTGGTCGAGTGTGGCGTCGGCGAAAGTGTTTATCTGCTCTTGGGTGAACTGGTGCCAATCTGAGACGCCAAGTTCTTTGCCTACCAGGGCCTCAAGCTCGGCATGGCTGTTGATCACTAAGTTGCTCATGGATGATATGTTTTCTGATTCGCGAATATAGGTTAAAAATCCACTCACGCAAAAACGCCGTCGCCCAAGGCCTACTTATTTATATTTAGGCGGGCAAACCGGGGCTTAGTCCGAATAAAAACTTAACTTTGTCGCGTATATACGCCCGAAAAAGCCGTAATCTGATGCTTGACAAGAGATTTCTCGCTATAGCCGTGCCGGTGGCTGTGTTGATAGCGGTCTTAGTCATGGTCCTTAAAGACAAGGACTTGACCTTGATGGGCAATTACAAATCATACGTAACAGACACTTTCAGCGAAGACGACGGCATGACGTGCCGCATTCGTATCGCGTCCACACAGAGCCTTGGCCCGACGAAAGCCGAGGTGGACGCCGCCGTGGGGATGACGTTCCACTTTGGCGGCGGAATTGAGTTCTCAGACGTCTCGCTTGACTACCACGTCTCGCTAAAAGGCGACTGGTCTGTGGTCGACGATTGCGTGACCGTCCGGCCAGACACGGCATCTTTCCACTACGCCTGCGTAGGGTCATCGGCAAAGAGCAACACCGAGCGAGTCATGGCCAAGCAGCTGATGAAGTTTGTCGACGTCTCGCTCGTGCCAAAAATCAGGAGGCGGATAATCGAAGACAACGCGAGGCCGTTCAAGGTTTACAGGCACTCGTCGGGAGGTCTCGTGGGCCATGCGTCGGGCAAGACGGTAATCCTTCTAAAGCATTGACATCTGATGGCTTTACCATAAAGCTACCTCAATACTCAAACACATCTTGAAGTCAGTTCCGGAATGGGGGACCCCACGGGCTGAGCCGAACGGAATACTTTGAAATGACAACAAATCTTCCAGACAAAAGCAGAAAATTCAGCATCGGCATCGACGCTGGCTCAACAACCATCAAGTTCGTAGTCATAAACCAGGCCGACGGCGAAGTTGCCTTCAACTCATACAAACGCCACTTCGCGGACATCAGGGCGTGTCTCGACTCCCAACTGGCCGAGATGGAGGCAGCCATAGGACCGGATGCCGAATACAGCGTATGCGTGACAGGCTCGGCCGGAATTGGACTGGCCGAGAGGTCTGGACTGCCCTTCATACAGGAGGTCCTGGCAGCGAGCGCGGCCATGAACGAGACCGGACGAACCGACTTCACGCTCATCGACTTGGGCGGCGAGGACGCCAAGATGGTCTTCTTCCGGAAGGATAAGAGCCCCGACATCCGCATGAACGGCTCCTGCGCCGGCGGCACGGGCGCCTTCATCGACCAGATGGCCACTCTCATGGACATCGAGCCAAAGGCCATGAGCGAAGCCGCCGCATCGTTCTCGCGCATCTACCCCATAGCCTCGCGTTGCGGCGTCTTCGCCAAGACCGACGTGCAGAACCTCGTCAGCCGACGACTGCCGACATCCGACATCGCCGCCTCGATATTCAACGCCGTGGCCATGCAGACCATAACGACGCTCGCCCACGGCGCCGACATCGTACCCCCCGTGCTTTGCACTGGCGGACCGCTGACGTTCCTGCCGTCGCTCAGGCAGGCCTTTGTCCGGGTCATGAACCTCAAGCCCGAACAGCTCGTCCTGCTCCCCGGGGCCGAGACCACAACGGCGCGCGGCGCGGCCCTCTCGGCCGACAAGGACGTGACAATCTCGCTCGGCGAAATCCGTCAACGCCTCAGCCGCGAGACGACAAAGGGAAGCGAGCAATACCTCTCGCCCCTCTTCTCCGACGAGGCTCAATACCAAGACTGGCAGAACAACCTCAAAGTCAAGCCACTGCAATATGCCCAGATGAAGAGCGGCGAGCGCTACGACGTCTTCCTCGGCATCGACTCCGGGTCCACGACAACAAAGTTCGTCGTGACCGACGATGATGGGCGAATCCTCTTCAAGAGTTACTCCAACAACGACGGAAACCCGCTGAAAAAGGTCGAGGAGGCCCTCCGCGCGTTCCTCAACATGGCGGCCGATTGTGGCGCCACGGTCGCTTTCCGCGGCTCCGCCGTCACTGGCTATGGCGAGGATCTCGTCAAGGCCGCCCTCAACCTCGACTACGGAATCGTCGAGACAATGGCCCACTTCAAGGCCGCCCACTACGTCAATCCCGCCGTCTCGTTCATTCTCGACATAGGTGGTCAGGACATAAAGTCCATATTCATCCGCAATGGGGCCGTGGCCAACATAGAGCTCAACGAGAGCTGCTCGTCGGGATGCGGTTCTTTCCTCCAAGGATTCGCCGGGATGATGAACATCAAGCTGCCCGACTTCGCGGAGATGGCCTGCCGAGCCCGCAGGCCGTGCGACCTCGGCACGCGATGCACCGTCTTCATGAACTCCAAAGTGAAGGAGGCCCTGAGGCAAAACACCGACCCGGGCGACATCGCCGCCGGATTGGCAATATCGGTCGTCAAGAACTGCCTCTTCAAGGTGCTAAAGATGCAGAACATCAACCGCCTGGGCTCGACAATCGTCGCCCAAGGCGGCACGTTCAAGAATAAGGCCGTTCTCCGCGCCCTCGAGATACTGTCGGGCAAAGAGGTCTGGACGACCGACGCCCCTGAGCTCATGGGCGCCTACGGCTCAGCACTCTACGCCATCGCCCAAAAATCCATCGGCAAGACGGAGTCGTCGTTCTCGCCCGAAGAGACACTCGCCACGCTTGCCGACATTCGCACCGACACCGTCCAATGCAAAGGCTGCACGAACAATTGCCAAGTGGTCCGTTTCCGATTCCCCAATGGCAACGTGAGCTTCGCCGGCAACAAGTGCGAGCGCATCTTCCACTCGCGCAGCAAGAGCCTCTCGCCCGGCCGCAACCAAATCGACGAGAAGTACCATTACGTGTTCGCGCAGCCCGCCGAGGCAGCCGCCGTCGAGGCTTCCGACGCCAAGACCATAGGCATCCCCCGCGTTCTCAACATGTTCGAGAACTACCCATTCTGGCAAACCCTCTTCACCGAATGCGGACTTCACCCCGTCCTATCCGACGAGAGCACGATGAGCCTCTTCCGCGGCGGCATCTTCTCCATAATGAGCGACAACATATGTTTCCCCGCCAAACTCACCAACGGGCACATAATGAACCTCATCGAGAAGAAGGTCTCCCGAATCTTCTACCCCCTCGTCATCAAGGAGACCAAGGAGCATGAGCACGACTCCAACTGCTTCAACTGCCCCGTCGTCAGCGGCTACCCCGACGTCATCCGCGCGGCGGTCGACCCCGAGAACCGCTACGGCATACACTTCGATACGCCAGTCGTCTCCTTCGTCGACGAGGATGCCATAATGGGCTGTTGCCAAGACTATCTCGGCAGCCTCGGCATAAAGAAGAAGGTGATAAAGAGAGCCGTGCGCAAGGCCATAGCCCGCAAGATGTATGTCAAGCGTCACCTCATAGAAACGGAGAGGAAAATCCTCGACCGCGACGTCCGCGGAGGGAAGATGATCTTCGTCATGACCGGCCGCCCCTACCACATCGACCCGCTCATCAACCAGCGCGTGGCGCAGATCGTCACCGACCTCGGGGTGGACATAATCTCCGACGACGTCTTCCGCGAAGACCAGGGCAAGTGCCTGGAGATGAACTACATCTCGCAATGGACATACCCCAACCGCGTCATCCACGCGGCGCACGGTGTCGCCGCCTTGCCCGACAACGTGCAGCTCATCCAGGTCAACTCGTTCGGTTGCGGCCCCGACTCTTTCCTCATGGACGAGTGCTCCAACATCCTCAACGCGGCGGGTAAGAACCATACCGTCATCCGCGTCGACGAGATAAGCAGCCCCGGATCTGTCCGCCTCCGTCTCCGTTCGCTCGTCGAGAGCCTCAAGCAGAGCGGCGCGCTCGGCCGCCAGGCCCTCAAGAAGCCATACGAGGCCATCCACAACGCCTTCACCGATAAGGAGAAAAACGAGCGAACCATCGTAGTGCCTTGGTTCTCCGACTCCCACTCGCCGCTTTTCCCCGCCCTCTTCGGCCGCCTTGGCCTCCGTCTCCAGAACTTGCCCAAACCCGACGAGACATCCATCACGACAGGCCTGAAATATGGCCACAACGAGGTTTGCTACCCCGCCACGCTCGTCGTCGGCGACATAGTCAAGTTCATGATGGAACACCGCGAGGACCGCGACAAATATGTCGTCGGAATCACCCAGACGGGTGGCCAGTGCCGTGCGACGAACTATCTCGCCCTCATCAAGAACGCCCTCACGACGGCGGGTCTGGCCGACGTGCCGCTCCTCTCCTTCAACACCGGCACCGCCTACGGCAATGAGCAGCCCGCCTTCAAAGTCGACGTCCGCCTCGCCATCACCCTCGGCCTAAAGGCCATACAGTTCAGCGAGGCCCTCGCCGCCATGACGCGCTCCATGACAGTCCGCGAGAAGAACAAGGGCGAGGCAAAGGCCATCCAGCAACGATATCTCGAACAGGCCATAAAACTCATTGAGAATAAGCAGGAAAAGAGGCTCTTCGCCCTCCTCGACAAGGCCGTCGACGAATACAACGCCATGCAGACCAACGGGCTGACACCCAAGTCGATAGGGCTCATCGGCGAGATATACATCAAATATAACAGCTTCGGCCAGCTACATATCCGCGAGTGGCTCGAGGAGCAAGGTTTCGAGGTCGTAGTGCCGTCGCTCATGAGCTTCCTGCTCCAAGCCTTCGTAAACGACAAGGTGAACGATAAGCACGACATCGAGAAAAGCTCGTTCCACTCCAAAGTGGTCTCCAAATTCCTAAAAGGCTACGTCGACAGCCGCGACAAGAAATGGGAAAAGATCAAGAGGCGTTTCCGCTACTATCGTCCCGAGGGCGACATCACCGAGATGGCGTCCGATGCGTCGGAGGTAATCAACCTCGTCAACCAGTTCGGCGAAGGGTGGCTCATCGCGGGCGAGGTCATGGAGCTGAGCCGCTCGGGAATTGATAAGGTAGTATGCCTTCAACCCTTCGGCTGCATTGCCAACCACATCGTGGCCCGCGGCATAGAGAACAGGCTTCGCAAGGTGTGCCCCAAGACGGGCCTCCTTTTCCTCGACATCGATTCCTCCGTAGCCCGCGTCAACCTGGAGAATCGCCTGCACTTCCTTATCGACCAAGCCCCGGCAGGCGAGGCGGAGAGCGCAGGTTGAGGTTAGATTCTGGATAAAAACCGCGAACCGGGTGCGTATGTCGGCCGACACCCACGCCCCGGTTCGCCTTTTTTTTTCACCCCACCCCCGTAATAGTGTGGCCCACTGCCGCGAAACCAACCGTTCAGACGCCTGCGCAATTGGCACTTGAGCGTCGAAGCGGCGTTCGGCCTCCCCATGGTGGGGGATATGTTGTTGTTGTTCGCAAAGTAGCAGAAGTCGCGATGTTTTGACACGATTGTGGCCTCTTTAGCTGGTGAATCTGAAGCCTAAGGCGGCAAATCGTGTCAAACTTAAACACACACACAATCAATCAAATAAATAAAGATAAATTTCCGTATTTCACCTAACATTCTTATTTTTGTGTAATACAAAAAACAAAGGACAAAACCTAAACAGAATAATCAAATATGTCTAAAGTAACAGTTGTAGGCGCCGGTAACGTAGGCGCCACCGTAGCAGACGTTCTCGCATACCGTGAGGTCGTCAATGAGGTCGTTCTCATCGACATCAAAGAGGGAGTCGCGGAGGGCAAGGCTCTCGACGTTTACGAGAAAGCCCCCATCACCCTTTACGACACCAAGACCAGCGGCGCCACCAACGACTACTCCAAGACCGCAAATTCTGACGTCGTAGTCATCACCTCCGGCCTTCCTCGTAAGCCGGGCATGACCCGCGACGACCTCATCGGCATCAACTCCGGAATCGTTAAGTCCGTTACCGAGCAAGTTGTAGCCGCAAGCCCTAACGCCATCATCATCATCGTCTCCAACCCTCTCGACGTGATGACCTATCAGGCGCACATCACATCCAAGTTCCCCCGCAACCGCGTCATCGGCATGGCCGGAGTCCTCGACTGCGCGCGCTACAAGGCCTTCATCGCAGAGCACCTTGGCGTTTCCGTCAAGGATGTCCAGGGCCTCCTGCTCGGCGGCCACGGCGACACCATGGTCCCGCTGCCACGCTTCACCACCGTCGCCGGAATCCCCGTAACCGACCTCATCGACAAGGATACCCTCGACGCCATTGTCAAGCGCACTCAGAATGGCGGCGGCGAGCTCGTCAAGCTCATGGGCACTTCCGCATGGTACGCGCCAGGCGCATCCGCAGCCCAGATGGTTGAGGCCATTGTCAAGGACCAGAAGCGCGTATTCCCCGTTTGCTGCAAGCTCGAGGGTGAGTATGGCATCAACGACTGCTACCTTGGCGTCCCTGTCGTCCTCGGCAAGAACGGCGTCGAGAAGGTCATCGAGCTCAAGCTCAACGACGAGGAGAAGGCTCTCCTCGAGACCAGCCGCCAGCACGTACTTGAGGTCATGGGCGCGCTCGACAAGATCAACGCCGCAAAATAAGCAACCCAAGGCTTAAAGCCATAAGGCCAGGCCGCCATGCGCTTGCCGCATGGCGGCCTTTTTAAATGCGAGTCGCTCG
>JAFPDB010000031.1 GCA_017390085.1 Bacteroidales bacterium
CATCGCCTTCGCCTGGGAGTTCCTCACCGAGGTCATAAAGCTCGACAAGGACCGCCTCTACGTCACCATTTTCGAGGGCTCGAAAGAAGAGGGCGTGGCGCGCGACTCCGAGGCCTACGACGCCTGGGCCAAGCACGTCGAGAAAGACCGCATCATCGACGGCAACAAACACGACAACTTCTGGGAGATGGGAGACACCGGCCCTTGCGGCCCATGCTCCGAAATCCACATCGACATGAGGCCCGACGACGAGCGCAAACAGGTCTCAGGCCGCGACCTCGTCAACAAGGACAACCCACAAGTCATCGAGATCTGGAACCTCGTCTTCATGCAGTACAACCGCAAGGCCAACGGCGAGCTCGAGCCGCTGCCCAACCATCACGTCGACACCGGCATGGGCTTCGAGCGTCTCGTAAGGGCCGTGCAGCGCAAGACCTCAAACTACGACACCGACGTCTTCACCCCACTGCTCGACAAGATTGCCGAAATCTCGGGAGTCAAATACGGCCAGGCCGAGAAGACCGACGTTGCCATGCGCGTCATGGCCGACCACATTCGCACCATAGCCTTCTCCATCACCGACGGACAGCTACCAAGCAACAACAAGGCCGGCTACGTAATCCGCCGAATTCTCCGCCGCGCTGTGCGCTACAACTACACATTCCTCGGCGGCAAAGAGGCCACACTCTACAAGCTCATCCCCACACTCGTCGAGACCATGGGCGGCGCCTACCCCGAACTCCAGGCGCAGCAAGAGCTCGTGACCAAAGTCATCAAAGAAGAAGAGGAGAGCTTCCTGAAAACCCTCGCCACGGGCATCAACATGCTCGGCACGATTATGGAGCAAGCCAAAAAATCCGGCCAGAAGAGGATCAGCGGCAAAGTGGCATTCGAACTCTATGACACCTACGGCTTCCCACTCGACCTGACGGAACTTATCCTCCGCGAGAACGGGCTTGAGGCCGACACCGAAGAGTTCAACCGCGAGATGACGGCCCAAAAGAACCGCGCCCGCAACGCCACCGCCATCGAGGCCGGCGACTGGGTCGTACTCGACGAGACCGCCGTAAAAGAGTACTTCATAGGCTACGACCAGACAGAGGCCGACGTCCGCATCGTCCGCTACCGCACAGTCAAGGCCAAGAACAAGGAGCAATTCCAAATCATTTTCGACCGCACGCCTTTCTACGGCGAGAGCGGCGGACAGGTGGGCGACACCGGAGTCATAACCGACAAAAGCGGCAAGCAAGTCCGCATCGTCGACACCATCAAGGAAAACAACCTCATAACACACATCACCACTGAGCTCCCCGCCGCCCTCGACGCCGAGGTCCACGTGGCCGTCGACAAGAACCGCCGCAATCTCATTGCCGACAACCACTCCGCCACCCACCTCATGCAAGAGGCCCTGCGCGAGGTGCTCGGCAAACACGTCGAGCAGAAGGGCTCGCTCGTGACACCCGACGGCCTCCGATTCGACTTCAGCCACTTCCAGAAGGTCTCCGACGAGGAGCTGGCCAAGGTGGAGAAGCTCGTCAACCAGAAAATCCGAGCCAACCTGCCCCTCGAAGAGCAGCGCGCCATGCCAATCGAAGAGGCCCGCAAGCTCGGCGCCATGTCGCTCTTCGGCGAGAAGTACGGCGACAAGGTGCGCGTCGTCAAATTTGGCGACTCCGTCGAGTTCTGCGGCGGAACACACGTGCCGGCCACGGGCTGCATCGGCTACTTCAAGATCGTGTCCGAGTCGTCCGTATCGGCCGGCGTGCGACGCATCGAGGCCGTGACAGCCGAGAAAGCCGAGGAGATGATCACAAACCTCGTCCAGACGCTCAAAGACCTCGGCGAGGCACTCAAAGGCGCGAAAGACGTGCGCAAGAGCATCGAGCAGCTCATCATGAGCAACGCCAAGCTCCAAGAGCGCGCCGACAAAATGATGACGAGCATGCTCGCCGTCGAGAAGCAGAACCTGAAAGAGAAGGCCGAAACCTTCGGGGCGCGCAACCTCATCGTGGCCGAGGTCAAGCCCATCTTCGCGGACAAGCTCAAAGACCTCGCCTTCCAGCTCCGCGGCGAATATGACGAGGCGGTAATCGTGCTCGGCTGCGTGGCCGACGACAAGCCCCAACTGCTCATCATCATCACGGACAACCTCGTCAAAAGCCTCGGCCTGAACGCCGGCACCACAATCCGCGACGTGGCCAAGTTCATCCAAGGCGGCGGAGGCGGCCAGCCTTTCCTCGCCACGGCGGGCGGCAAGAACGCCGCCGGCATGGAGGCTTCGCTCCGCGAGGCAAAATATTACTTCACGTCGAAACTCAACGCCTAACGCCAAACTGAGGCGTCAGCTTCTTCCGACCTGCCGCGGACTCCCCCCGCGGCGGGTCTTTTTTGCGCCCTTTTTTAGCATTCCGTCCCCAAAATCCACCAGTCTATCCATTGGGCGGAAACCGTTTTACGTCGTAATTTTGTGGAAACCAAAGCACCGAAACAACTTGCTCCGCAAGGTTTCACATCTCGCCAACAAGGCTGCCGGCCTCGCCTGCCGACACCTCTACCCCGCGCGGGCCTTCTTCGCCGTCACCGTGGCGATGTCGTTTGTCGGCAACGCCAACCTCTGGTACGGCAAGGGAGTCGGCGCGGCAATCTATTGGCTACTAATCGGCGCGCTGACATCCTACGTCTACGCCGCGTTGGCATCCAGCAGGCGCAAATGGGTCGCCGCGACGGGCTACTTGCTGGGGTGGGTCCAGATTGCCTTGTGCGTCATAAACACATTGTCGTGGGCGTTGTGGGGGTTCGGCATCAGCCATCAGATGTTGGGCATAGTCTGCTCCACCAACATGAGGGAGGTGGCGGGTTTCTGCTCTACTTTTGGCGACAATTTGCTCTACGTCGGATCGTCACCAATGTTCTGGGTGGCCGTGGCGGGCGTGGTGGCATCTGCCGTCGGGGCGAGACACGCCGCCAAGAGGCCTTTCGGCATGGCGACGGCCATCGTGCTGCCCATAAGCCTCACTCTCACGGTTTTCCACGTCTCGACAAACGAGTTTAACAAAAGGGACGTCTCACTTACGTACAAAACCGCCATTTGCCTCCAGAAAACAGTAGGCATGATCCGGCGGACCAACGAGACCCGCAAAGTTTTCCGCGACAACAGGCGCGACATACCTCCCGCCGCGTCTGACGGCCTGACGGACAACATGGTAGTCATCTTGGGCGAATCGTCAAGCCCCTACCATTGGCAGCTCTACGGCTACCCACTCGCCACCACGCCGCGGCTCCGTGCCATGAGCGACAGCCTGATTGTCAAGAAGAACACCATCCCACCATACCAGACCACACGCGAGGCCACCCGGGGAATATTTACGGAATACGAAAGCGAGGGGCATACGGACCAATGGTACGCCTACGCCGACATCGTCTCGCTCGCCAAAAAGAGCGGGGCAAAGACCTATTGGCTGAGCAACCAGGCTAAAGTGTCGCTCTTCACCGACTGGCTGACCATGCTCTCCGAGACGTCGGACGTGAGCGACCACGTGGGCGTAGCCGTCGACGGCGACTACGACATCCTGTTTCTCGACGACAACCTGCTCCCCTCCCTCGACAAGGCCCTTGTCGACAGCACGGCGCGCCGCCGGCTCATAATCCTCCACCAAAACGGCTCCCACTTCCCCTACAACAACACTTTCCCACCCGAAGCCGCACTATTCACTCCAGAAGACGAAAGGCTCGTCCACCCGAGGGCGGAGGCTCTGAGCGGGCGGCAACTGGCCTTGGCCGCCGACTACGACAACAGCATCCTCCAAACAGACAAATTCATAGCCGCGGTCATTGAGCGGATGGCCCGAGCCAAGGGGCGCAACGTGCTGGTCTACCTGTCGGACCATAGCGAGGAGGTCTTCGAAATCGACGACTACTCTGGTCACTGCCGCCGGGGCGCGTTGCGCAAAGTACCGCAAATCTATTGGGCGAACTACGAATGGAGAGCCTCCCACCCCGCCATTGTCGACAACTTGCGCGCGAGGGATAGCCTCACGACGTCGTCGGAATGGATGTTCCACACCATGCTGAACCTCATGGGCATCAAGACTGCCGTCTACGACCCGGCGCAAGACGTAAGTTGCGACGGGTTCGACACCAGTAAGAGGGCGTTTTTCGAGGGGAAGGCGTATGAGGAAGAGAACTAGGCTTACGCCAAAAATTTCGGGGCGCGCCACACAGAAGAGGTGGCGCGCCCCGTGCGCTTTCGTCAGCAGGCGACGTCGTCACTTGCTGCGGTTGTACTTAATGCCGAAATATTTGGCCGCCAGGAAGCCTTTTAGCTTGGCGAGGAAGTTCTCGTTGCCCAGCATGACCATTCCCACCTCCTGATACTTAATCTTGTTGTGGGTAATCCAGACGTCGAGAAGGAGCTCCGCCACACGCCCCGGCCATCTGGCGTCGAACGGCGTGAGGCTGCTGAAGTCCACGCCCCTCTCCATCTCGAAGAGTATGGAGAACAGCCATTGGCAGTAGGAGTCGAGTATCGGACGCCTCATGACCATCATGTTGAACATATGGCCCGAACGACGGTCCATGACGCGGTCGAAAGTCTCGAGATATTCGGGGCTAATCGCCTGTATGGCTTCGCGTGCCACCTCGAGGTGCGCGACGTCGTGCGTATGCTTATAGTGGGAGTAGAGGGTCTCGATTATGTAGTAGCGTTTGACCGGAAGTATGACGTCGCAAGTGGCGAGGCGTCTCTCCATCTCGGCCCTCTTAATTATGAGTCCGAATTTCCAACGTCCGTAGCGGCAGGTGAAGTGGCGGCGGTAGTGTACGAGCCCGATGTACTCGTTTGGCAGGTTTTTCCAGCCCCAATAGAGCGCGGTCAGCTCACACATGTAGGGGTTCTTATCCGAAATGTTGTCGCCAGTGTTGTCGGCGGCGTATCCGAAGTCTTGATTCGACAGGGCTTTGCCCACGTGCACGGGCAGATACATGTCGTCCTTCGGCATCTGAGCCTTCTTATGAGCCGCTATGAGAATCTTAATGTCCATGACATCCAGTTTGCTTTCAAAGGGCAAAGGTAATGAAGAATTATGGGTTATCCCTTCGAAATCCTGCCCAAAAAGAAGGGCGTACCGTGAGCGCGCAAAGCACCCCACCATGAGGACGTATGGGAAGGCCGGCATGTCAAAGCTCCACGAAGTGCTTCCGCGACAGGAAAAAATCCCCCCGAAAGAGACTGTGCCTTTCGGGGGGAAGGGGTGACTGTAGAGTCTTATTACTTGACCTCCCAGATGTCGTTGGTCTCGAGGAGCTCGGCAAAGTTGTGATATTTCTTCTTCTCCGCCACGTCGTCAAGCTGTGCCCATACGGCATCGTTGTAGGTCGGAGCCTCGACGTCGCGGATTACTCCGAGGGCGATCGGGAAGTCCGGCCCCTCCATGAGGGCGAGCTTCAGCTGGAGGGTGTTGTCTTCGCAATGGGCGTCGTGGACGAGGATGTCGTCGAGCGTGACGCCATTCTCGCCAATCTTGACGACCTTGAGCCCGAAGCCTTCCTGGACGAGGCCGAACTCGTTGTCCTTGCCGAAGACGAGGGGTTTGCCGTGCTCAACGTAGATGGCGTTGAGCTTACGCCCCTCGGAGTTGTAGACCGAGTCGTGGGTGCCGTTGTTGAAGATGACGCAGTTCTGGAGAATCTCGCATACGGAGGCACCTTTGTGGGCGTAGGCGGCCTTGAGGATGTCCACTGTGCCGGCGGCGTCGGTGGCCACGGCACGGGCGAAGAAGTGGCCGCGGGCGCCGAAGCAGAGCTCAGCCGGGCGGAACGGGTCTTCGACCGTGCCGTAGGGCGAGGACTTGGAGACGAAGCCGCGCGGGGAGGTTGGGCTATACTGGCCTTTCGTGAGACCGTAGATACGGTTGTTGAGCAATATCATGTTGAGGTCGATATTGCGCCTGTTGGCATGGATGAAGTGGTTGCCGCCGATGGCGAGGCCGTCGCCGTCGCCGCTGACCTGCCATACGGCGAGCTTAGGGTTGGCCACTTTGGTGCCTGTGGCTATTGCCGCGGCGCGGCCGTGGATGGTGTTCATGCCGTAGGTGGCCATGTAGTGGGGGAGGCGGCTCGAGCAGCCGATGCCTGAGATTACGGCCGTCTGCCATGGCGCGACGCCAATCTCGGCCATTGCCTTGTGGAGTGAGGCCAGGAAGAAGTGGTCTCCGCACCCGGGACACCAGCGTGGTTGGCCTTTCTTATAGTCGTTTATGCTGAAATCGCTCATGATGTTTCTTTTTCTTGTAGTAAAACCCTAACCCTTGATAATCTTTTCGAAAGCCTCTACCAACTCGTTGACGACAAACGGCTGACCCTTAACCTGATTGAACTGGTAGGGGGCGAAGTTGTCGACTTTCATGCGCAAGAAGGCGGCGAACTGGCCGAGGTTCTGCTCCGCCACGACCACTTTCTTGTATTTTTTCATGACCTCAGCCGTGTTGGCGGGCAGGGGGTTGATGAACTTGAAGTGGGCGAGGGCGACTTTCTCGCCTTTGGCCCTCATCTCGTCCATTGCGGCATGCAGGTGGCCATAGGTGCCGCCGAAGCCCACGATGAGGAGCTCGGCGTCGTCCTTGTCGCCAAGCACTTCGACGTCGGGCACGGGAATCCTGTCGACTTTCTCCTGACGGAGGTGGCTCATGAGGTCGTGGTTCTCGGGGTTGGTGGAGATGGCGCCCGTCTTGTTGTCTTTTTCAAGGCCGCCGAGGATGTGCTGGAACCCTTCGCGACCCGGCACAGCCCAGTAGCGCGCGCCGGTCTTCTCGTCGCGCATGTATGGCGTCCACTGGCCTTTGAGGGCTTCGGGGACGTAAGGCGGGACGATGGCGGGGGCTTTGTCGAGCTCTGGCAGGCGGAAGGCCCCGGAGCCGTTGGCCACGAAGGCGTCGGTCAGCAGGACGACGGGGGTCATGTGCTCCAAGGCAATCTTGCTGGCCTGGAAGGCAGCGTCGAAGCAGTCGACGGGCGACGTGGCGGCGATGACGGGCATCGGGCTCTCGCCGTTGCGGCCGAAGAGGACTTGCAGAAGGTCGGTCTGCTCGCTCTTGGTCGGGAGGCCAGTGGCAGGACCGCCGCGCTGCACGTCGATGACGACGAGGGGCAGCTCGAGGATTACGGCCAGGTTCATGGCTTCGCTCTTGAGGCAAATGCCAGGACCGGATGTCGACGTGACGCCAAGGGCTCCGGCGAACGACGCGCCAAGGGCCGATGAGCATCCGGCGAGTTCGTCTTCGCACTGCACGGTTATGACGCCGAGCGACTTACGTTTTGAGAGCTCGTGGAGGATGTCCGTGGCGGGGGTGATGGGGTAGGAGCCAAGGAAGAGGCGGAGGCCTGCCTTCTCGGCGGCGGCAATGAGACCGTAGGCCGTGGCCTTGTTGCCGGTGATGTCCATGTAGCGGCCGGGGGTTTTGACCTTGCTCTCGATGCGGTAGACGTTGGTTGCCGAGCTATGGGTGTTGTGGCCATAGTCGTAGCCGGCCTGGATGACCTTTATGTTGGCGTCGGCCACGCCGGGCTTCTTGGCGAACTTCTCGCGGAGGAAGTTGAAGGCGATGTCGAGGTCGCGACTGAAGAGCCAACACACCAGGCCGAGGGCGAACATGTTGCGGCACTTGACGATGCTCTTGACGTCCATGCCCGAATCGGCGAGACAATCCTTGACCATCTGGGTGATGGGGCAAGCTATGACGCGGTCGGGGTCGATGCCCATCTCGGCCAGGGGGTCCTGGGTCTCGAAGGCCGCCTTTTTGAGGTCGGTCTCGCGGAAGGCGTCGGTGTCGATGATGATCGTGGCGTCGGGTTTGGCGTAGCGGTATTGGGTCTTCAGGGCTGCGGCGTTCATGGCGACGAGGACGTCGCACTGGTCGCCCGGGGTGTATACGACTCCGGCGCCAATGTGGACCTGGAAGCCCGATACGCCGGTCAGTGACCCTTGCGGGGCGCGGATGTCGGCCGGGTAGTCGGGGAACGTGCTGATGCTGTTGCCCACGGTAGCCGACACTGTTGAGAAGATGTTGCCTGCCAACTGCATGCCGTCGCCGGAGTCGCCGGAGAAGCGGACAGTCACGTTGTCAAGTTCTTTCACGATCAATTTGTCTGCCATATCGTTGTCTTTTTTGTGAGTTTGCCTTATGAGTCTTGATGTGTCGTGAGTTTTCGGAATACGTCCTCCATGTCGTCGGATGCCGTGAGGCGGAGGATCGGGTTGTCGTGGCGGACGGCGAGGCGGAATGTCGTGAGGCGGATGTCGTCGTCGTCGGCTTGGGCTGATATGCGGAAACGGCGGGCGGCCGTCTGCTCCACTTTCGCTTTGAGCTCTCGCGCGAGTTCCGCTGCCGTCATGTCGTTGGCGAATTCGACGTCGACGGTCTGGCCGCCTTTGGCCATGGTCAGGACCTCCGCCACGGTGCCGCTCGCGCGGACGCGCCCATGGTCGATTATTATTATGTGGTCGCACGTGGCCTCCACCTCTTGCATGATGTGCGTCGAGAGGACCACGGTTCGGTCCGTGGCCAGGCTGCGGATAAGCTCGCGCACCTCTACTATCTGGTTGGGGTCGAGGCCCGTTGTCGGCTCGTCGAGAATCACTACCTTGGGGTCGCCTATGAGGGCTTGGGCTATGCCGACTCGCTGGCGGTAGCCTTTCGAGAGGGCGCCGATTTTCTTGTGCGCTTCCGGGGCGAGCCCCGTCAGGCCGATGAGCTCGTCGACCCTTGACTCGCTGCCGCCGATGCCGTGCATGCCGGCCACCATTGTGAGGTATTCCCTGACGAACATGTCGAGGTAGAGGGGGTTATGCTCTGGCAGGTAGCCTATTAGGCGGCGGACGGCGAGAGGGTCGTCGTCGACGCCTATCCCGCAGACGCTCACGGTCCCGCTGTCGGGGCGGATGTAGCCGGTGGTGATTTTCATGAGTGTCGACTTTCCCGCCCCGTTGGGGCCGAGAAGCCCTACCACTTGCCCTTCGGCAATTTCGGCGCTCACCCCGTCGAGGGCGCGCTGCCGCCCGTAGGTCTTTACTATGTCGCGTATTTCTATTGACATCTCAAGGGGTAAAGATAAGAAAAACGCACATAATAGGCGGCCCAACCCCGTGCTAAAGGGGTCGGGCCGCCTTTTTTACGTGATTTACTTATTGTGTCGCCTATTTGCTTGTGGTCTTGCGTCCCTTTGAAGTTGAGCCGTCGCTTGTGACGCGCCCGACGTTGTTGGTCGTCGTGGATGACGGCGTTTTTGCTGCGCTTGTGGAGGTCGTGGTGGCGGAGCTGCTTTTTGTCGTAGCCTTAGAGGCACGGGTGGAAGATGTCGCGGTTGTGGAGCTGCCATGGGTGGTCGTCACGGACGAGTATTGCGCGCAAGCCGTGAGAAAGAGGCCGGCGACGAGTGCCGCCACGATGCGGTTTAGGTTTCGGCTGATAGATATGTGTCTGTTCATGAGTTGAGGCGTTTTTAAGGTTTGTTGACGAGGATGTTGTTAGTCGCGCCTGACCACTTTGCGGGGCTTGGCACCCGACGCGTCGACTGTTCTTGCCCATTCGAGAGCCTTGTTGCGCAGCTCTCCTCTCTTGCGGGCCTCGCTTATGAGGGCGGAAATCTCTTCGGGCGTGTAGGTGTTTGGCGATACGGGCGATACGGCCGTCTGCTCCGCGAAATGGGCGTTCTGCTTTGGTTTGACGAGCGACTTGTTGTTGGCGATTTGCGATTGCAAGACGCCATTGCTGAACTGCAACGGTCCTCCGTTGGCGGCGGTCAGGAAGTAGTAGTTGTTGCTCTCGTCGCTTTCGGTCACTGAACTGAATGCGTCGGCAATCAGGACGAGATAGTATTGCCCCGTGACGTTTGGCATCTTATACGTCCACGTGAAATAGGCCTCCGACCCTTCGACGGTGCTTGCCACCGACGCTCCGCCGGGGATGTCGATATTGGTGAGCGAATAGCCTTGCGCCACTATGCCGCCGAGCGCGTCCTGCGCCTCGTTGGCGTCCCAGTTGCCGTTAAGCTCGCCCTTGTCGAGGCCGAACCAGTCGGAATAGAGGTCCACGAGGACGATTGTGAAGTTGTTGGCGTTGTAGGCGTCGTAGAGCAGGAAGCAGTTGCCCCATGTGTTGGACGCATCGATTGTGCCTGTGCCGGCGTTGACGACATCGTAGACGAGCGTTCGCCACGTGGGGTCGGCGGCGTCGGGGTCGGTGGCGTCCTGATAGTCCTCGTCGGTGATTTTGTAGGGCTGGAGGTCGTAGGTCGACGTGGCGTCTCCGTGAGAGGCGTTCTCCCCCTCTTGCTCGTTGAGGACGAAACCGTATTGGGCGAACTCGCCGTCGCTGTCGCCCGAGCAGAAGAAATCGTAGTCGATCCAGACGAAGCCCGAATCGCCCCATCCCGTGCCCCACGAGTTGACGACTTTGAAAGCTCCGTTGACGCCCACGTTGTCGTCGTAACCGACGAGCGTAATGGCGTGATATGCGTGGATGCCCGTGCGGTTGAAAGAGCCGTGGCTGTAGACGACTTCGCCTCGGTTGTTCATGAAGGCGTCGCCAAGGCGCGCGCCGAAGACGACGGGATGCCCCTCATAGAGATACCGTTTCAGCTTTCCCTTGTCCTTCACGTCGATTTCGCGGTAGCTCTTGATCTTGTATTTGCTGGCGTTGGCGTCGGCCGACGACGAGTTGGCGCAATCGCAATCGGCCTTAGAGTTTAGTTGCAGCCGTCCCATGCCGTCCCATGTGGCGGCGCCGCCCGTCTGCATGTGGGCGAGCGCCCCTTGGATGCACGAGCCCATGCATTGCGAGTTCTTCCACTGGGCATCGAGCGCCTTGAAGAGGTATGCGGGACTGAAGATGTCGCTCTTCCGGAGGGCGCTGGTCTTGATGTCGTTGGCATGGGCGTAGAGCCACGTGCGCCCGTAGTAGGCTGCCGCCCAGACCGTGCACGTGCCATACTCGCCTTGGTCGCCGACTGGCGGGAGCCATGCCGAGAGGTCCACTCGGCAGCCCACGTTTCCGCCCACTTGGCTGTCGCCGCCCGTGTTGATCTGGATGTCGTCCTCGATTGTCTCGGGGTCTTCGTCATTCTCGAGCCATCCGAGGCCTTTGTCGTCAATCACGACACGAGTTCCGTCGTCGGTGTCGATAAAAAGGTCCAGAATGGCGTTGAGCGTCTCCTCGTCGCACGATGTCAGGGGCAGGCTCGCCGCTATCGAGAGGCTCGCCGCGAGAAAAAATGATTTGTTCATGTAATGGTTTGGATAGTCGGTTTATAGCTCAGAAGGAACTTTCACTCCCGAGGCCAAGCTGGCTTGCGAGAAGTCGGGCTTGCGCAAGAATGTGGCCCCCGGGGCCTTCACGTCGGCGGCGAACTTCGCCTCCGTGACGTCGAAATCGCCAATGGCCACGACGTCTTGCAGCGAGACCATGTCGGCGAACGTCGCCCCAGCCAAGACGGCAGGCCCCAGAAGGTGGGCGCCCTGCCACACCACTCGCCCACCAAATCGGCACTCGGCGAAGCTCAGCATCCCGTTGGCGCGCACCGACGACAGGTTGACGGCTCCGCCGAACGTGGAGTTGGCAAAGACGGCATCGCACTCGAACCTCGCCATTTGCAACGCCGCCCCTTGCCGCCATTCTGTCCCGACGAAGCTCGACCGCGGGCCAAAGGTTGCCATCGAGGCGGAAAAGCCGCCCCAGAACGACGCGCCGTTGGTCAGCATACCGCCTGCGACGTGGCACCCGTCCATCGAGAACTTCTCGCGGAAGACGCTCTTCTGGACGTCGAGCCTCCCCGCGAATGCGCACTGCCCGAAATCGACACCCGACATGAAGGTGCATTCTTCAAACGACACGTCGGCCCCGAAGGCCGTGGCCACTATCTGACGGCCGTCGGCGCTTCGCTCCTTGGCGGACACTTTGCCTTCGAACACACACCCGATGAAGACAATCTCCCCTTCAATCCTGACGTTCGACATGGGCAGCCGCCTCCATCCAGAGCCTGCTTCGGTCAGGTTGAGGTCGCCCGTTATGTGGATGTCGCGGACCACCAGACCCTTGCCTTCCTTGAGGGCGTCGACCACTTGGGCAGGTGTCATTCTCCCGGCTTCGGCGTCGCCTGCCGGGCTGGCGCATGAGGGCAGCGCCATGGAGAGGGAAAGCGCGAGGAGGATGGCGCGGAGGAGCATGGGGATGTGATGCTGAGGTTTCATTTTGCGAGTTTTGAGAGGAAACGTTCGCGGGTCACGACGAAACGCACGTGCGTAGCCTGTCCTATGACGTTCTCGCCGTCGCGAGCCTCGATGGAGAACGTCAGTTTGCGCCCGTCGCGGGCGGTCAGCGTGGCCGTCACCTCAATTGTCGCGCCGACAGCCGAGGGGCTCAGGTGGGCAGCGTCAATATGGCCGCCAACCGTCGTGTCGCCTTCGGGAAGTCCGTTTGCGGCGAGGCGCATGGCGGCGTTCTCCATCATCGCGACCATGGCGGGAGTGGCCAAGACGGGCATGTCGCCCGAGCCCATGGCTTCGGCAGTCAGATTTTGAGTCACGGGATAGGTGAGAGTGAGGGTGTCTGGAGTCATCTTTTTGACGAGTTGAGCAAATGAGAAATCTGTTGGGATATATGCCGCAAATCGCAGGCGTTCGAGAGAGGCGAGATGCGCCGCCGTGCGAGATAACTTTCGCTAATGTGCGAAAAAAAGCGGCCTTAGGCAAGTGGTACGGCGTATTTTGGCTAAATTTGCCCGTTTATGTGCGGCAAATCGTTAAAATTGGCTAACTAATGGCTGCTGGAACAATGAGAGACAAGGCGGCATCGGGGCTTGCGTGGACAGCTTTTGAGAAAGTTGGTCAGCAGGTCGTCCAATTCGTCATTGGCATCATCATTGCGCGGATTCTCTCGCCCGAAGACTTTGGCATCGTCGGCATGACGGCCATCTTCATCGCCATTGCCAACAGCGTCGTCGAGAGCGGCTTCGGGTCGGCTCTCATCCAGAAAAAGGAGAAGACGGAGGCCGACTACTCGACGTGTTTTTATTTCAACATCATTGTAGGGGTCGCTCTTTACGGCCTCTTGTGGGTTGCCGCCCCTTGGATTGCGACGTTCTACCGCACGCCCATCCTGACCGACGTTGTCCGCGTCTTGGGGCTCTCGTTCATCATCAACTCGCTCAGTATCAGCCAGACGGCGCGCATGACCTCCGAGCTGCGCTTTAGGCAGATGTCGGTCGTGACCATAGTGGCGCAGCTCGCCACGGGGGGGCTGGGGCTTGTCATGGCCCTGTCGGGCTGGGGCGTTTGGAGCCTGGTCTTTCAGCAGGTGGCCAGCTGCGCGCTGAGGCTCGTCGGGATGGAAGTATGCCTCCGCTGGTTTCCGAGGCTCGTCTTCTCGCGGGAGTCGTTTCGCCACCTTTTCGGGTTCGGGTCCAAGATACTGTGCTCGAGCATAATAAACACTGTCTACAACAACCTCTACACTCTCGTCATAGGCCGGGCATTCTCGGCAAGCGACGTAGGCTACTTCAACCGCGCCAACCAGACGGCGCAGCTGCCCACGTTGTCGATCTCGCAAGTTGTCATGAAGGTGGCCTATCCGCTCATGGCGCAAGTGCAAGACGACGAGGAGAGGTTGCGCGCCGCCTATATGAAGTTTTTGCGGCTTCAGCTCTTCGCGCTGTTCCCCATTTTGCTCGGTTTGGCAGCATTGGCAGAGCCCCTCGTGCTGGTCTTGCTGGGCGAGAAGTGGCTGCCCGCCGTGCCGCTGCTACAAGTCCTTTGCTTAGGCTCGCTTTTTGACCCCCTGACGGTCATAAACCTCAACATACTGTACGTCAAGGGCCGAACGGACCTCGTCCTCCGCCTGGAGTTGATAAAGAAGCCTATAGGATTCACCATACTCTTCATTTCGCTGCACTTCGGCCTTATGTGGCTATGCGCGGGCCGCGCCCTCTATTGCCTCATCGCCTACGCGTTCAACTGCTACTACACCGGCCGATTCATTGGCGAGGGCTTCTGGTGTCAGATGGTTGTCATTCTGCCAGTCTTGGCGCGGAGCGTAGCCATGGCGGCGCTATGCTTTGGCGCGTGCATGGTTTTGGACAACCCGTGGGCGCAGCTCTTTGCCGGTGCCGCCGTCGGCATCGCCGCATACCTGGCCATGGCGCGCTTGGCGAAAGACGACGTCCTGGCCGACGGCGTGGACTTTCTCAAACAGAGATTCTCAAGATAGACCCCAAAAATCATACTACATAATAATCCGCAAATAGACACTCTATGGTAGCAACCGTCGTGGTGACCTACAACCGACTCTCGTACCTCAAGAACCTCATCGAGTCGCTCAGGCAGCAGACCTACACCGACAACCACATCATCGTCATCAACAACTCCTCGACCGACGGCACCGCCGAGTGGCTCGCCGAGCAGAAAGACCTCGACGTCGTGACGCAGGGCAACGTGGGTGGCGCGGGAGGCTTCTTCACGGGCATGAAATATGCCGTCGAGAAAGGCTACGACTACGTGTGGGCCATGGACGACGACGTTCTCTGCCGACCCGACGCTCTCGCCGAGCTCATGAAGGCCATGGAGGTGCGGCCCGACGCGGGCTTCGTTTGCAGCCGAGTAGTCGGCTCAAACGGCGACGCGCAAAACACGCCAGGGGCCGACGACAGGCCCGCGGGAGAAAAATACGCCGACACCTACGAGCTTGTAGTGCCTCACGGCATGGTGAAAGTAAAGGCTGCCACGTTCGTGTCGATCCTTGTCCCGTCGCGCATGATCCGAGAGCGAGGCTTGCCGCTGCGCCAATTCTTCATCTGGGGAGACGACACCGAGTTCACGTTACGGTTGTCGGCCGTCGCCCCGTGCTACATCGCCTGCAAGAGCGAAGTCACACACCTCCGGAAGATCCAAGGCACCATCCAGCTCGCGACGGAGCGCGACCCGCGCCGCCTGGCAATGCTCCGCTACAGCGTTCGCAACAGGTACGTCTACACGCGCCGTTGGGGCACCGCCGGCGACGTCCTCAAAATGTTCCTGGGCGACGTCAAAAACGCGGCCAAGCTGCTTTTCCGCCTCAAACTCCGACAACTGGTCCCTCTCGCGCGCGGAATGTGGGAGACCTTGTGGTTTCACCCGCGTGTTGAGAAAGTCGGGGAGAATCGTTAAATTCGCGACGAATTGAGTCCTTCAATGCCCATCCTCTTCTCTATAATTATCCCACACTACAACATTCCCGACCTCCTGCGCCGGTGCCTCGACTCCATCCCGCGGCGCGACGACCTGGAAGTCATCGTCGTTGACGACCATAGCGACCCCGCCATTGTCGACTTCGACAACCTCCCCGGACGGGAGCGCCCCGACGTGACAATCCTGCGGAACGACTCGAAGGGGTGCGGCTCGGCCCGCAACAAGGGAATGGAGGCGGCCAAAGGCAGGTGGCTCATATTCGCCGACGCCGACGACTTCTTCACCTACTGCCTCAACTCCATGCTCGACAAGTATGCCGACTCCGACGCCGACATCATCTACTTCAGGCCGTTGGACATCGATTCGGAATACTATTGCCGCTCGAGCGGCAGCTTCGCCCGAAGCCGCGACAGCAGACGCTACTTCGACACCTGCATCAAGGATAAAAAGAAAGGCGAAAAGCTCTTGCGCTACGCATGGGCGGAGGCGTGGTCGCGGATGATTCGCCACAAGTTCGTTGCGGAGGCGGGCATCCGTTTCGACGACGTGCCAATAAATGAAGACGTCGCCTTCGGATACACAACAGGACACATGGCCCGCTCCGTGATAGTGGAGCAACATTGCATCTACGCCGTCACGAGCCGCCCCAACTCGCTGAGCCAGTGGGAATCGGAGAAACTGTTCCTGTCGAAAGTCGACATCTTCGGACGCAAAGAGCGGTTTTTGCGCGACAACACTCCATACACATTCCTCAACAGAGTGGACCGCAGCCACTACATGGCTTGGGCGCGACTCGTCATGAACGGCTCCGAGGCCGGCAGGCTGGCGTCCGGGAGGCTCAAAGAGTTGCGCCTTTTAGGGCCGACGGCTTACATCCACTTCGCCTACTACGCCGCCAAGCATATCGCCAAGTGGCTTCTGGGGAGACCACATCCGAAACTTAATTGACAACCCCAAGGACCGACAGTCAATTATGCCTATCCTCTTCTCCATCATAATCCCGCATCACAACATCCCCGACCTCCTGCGCCGGTGCATAGACTCCATCCCGCAACGAGACGATTTGGAAGTCATCGTCGTTGACGACCATAGCGACCCCGCCATTGTCGACTTCGACAACCTCCCCGGACGGGAACGCCCCGACGTGACGATACTACACAACACCAGCCGATTTGCAGGCACGGCAAGGAACACGGGCATAGAGGCGGCAAAAGGACGATGGCTCATCTTCGCCGACGCCGACGACTTCTTCACCTACGGATTCCGCTCCATGCTCGACAAGTATGCCGACTCCGATGCCGACATCGTCTACCTCTTCGCCAACAGCCTCGATGGCGAGACCTACTACCATAACTCAAAAACGGAACGGCGCGAGCGTCATATCCGCAAGTTTTTCAAGATGCACCTCGACGGCGACCCCATGGGCGAGGTCATGCTGCGCTACGCGTGGGGAGAGCCGTGGTCCAAAATGTTCCGCCGCGAGATGGTCGTCGCTCACGGCATCCGGTTCGACACCACCCCCATTCACAATGACACCCTCTTCGCCTACACCGCCGGCCACCACGCCCGCAAGATTGCGGTTGATGCCCACTGCGCCTATTGCGTGACCTACCGGGCCGGCTCTCTGAGCCTCACCGTGAGCGAGGATAAGCTATTGGCCCGAGTTGCGGTTTTCGCCCGCAAGGAGCGTTTCATGAGAGACAACACGCCCTACGCCATCCTCGACAAGGTGGACCGCAGCCACTACGAGGCATGGACTGAACTCGTCTGGGGCGGCAAGGAAGCGCGCAAACGAGCGAAAGAGACCCTCAAGACCTACGGCCTCATGGGACCGAGGGCTTACGCGTGGTTCGCATACTTCACAGCGAAAATCTTTGTCAAGAAGTGTCTGGGGAGGAAGTGAGAGGGTACTCTTCAGAAAAGGAATCTTTCGCAAAGATTCCTTTAAAGAGAGATTTCATACTGTGGCCAATTGCCATGGTGTTGTTCTTTTGCACCAATTCGCTGCTTTTCTGTTCACTCCCGGTTTCTATCACCATCGCGATAAAAATGGTGGCTTTGGCGTTGCCACTAATATTCCGCGTAGTATTATCTCACAAACTGATTGTCGTCGGGAAACACTTCATACCTAAGTTTGTATTAGTCACATCAGTTCTCGCCGTACTGTATCCAATGTCACAAATAGGTGGGCACGGTGCGCCATTTTTAGGTCAGTTTCTCTTTTTCACGGTGCTGGTGTTGGTCAATTTCTGCGTGATGGAGAATGGTGAGATTTTCTCGCTATTTGAAAAATTCGAACGGATTGTGGTTTTCTTTGCGATAATATCTCTTTTCTTTTGGCTTTTTGGTGAGACGCTACATATTGTCCCTCCCATGGGCACTGTGCACACGGAGTGGTCTGGAGAAACTGTGGCCAACTACTTTTTCTTGCACTTTGGCGCACAAGACACTCGTAATTGTGGGTGGTTCGTGGAAGCCCCAATGTACAACTTGGTCTTGTGCACGGCAATTTTCTTCGAGTTGTTCGTGCGGACTAAGGTTAACAGATGGCGACTGATAATATTGATTATCACAACAATAACGACATTTTCCACTACCGGCCAGCTATTAATGATGGGGGCTTTTTTTGTAAAGTTCGTCGTCTTAAGCGAGCGACGTTTGTCGATAATTCAGGCCTTACTCTTCTTTTTAGCAGCGGTTTTAGTAGTGGCCGTAATAGCAGCCGCATCAACGACTATCCTCCAAGAAAAGTCTGAAGGGGAATCTTACGCGGTAAGGCTGTACTACATGCTGAAAGAGCTGAGGGCGTTCTCCCACTCTCCATTCCTCGGTCATGGTTTTCACACTTTCAGTGCCGGAACAAGCAATTCAATATGCCTTATTCTGGCGGAAGGTGGGTTGTGGCAATTCTTTATATACATAACCTGTTTGGTCGTGTTGCCATACAGGTTGTCCAAGATTATGAATAGGCCGGAATTTAAGTATTTTTTCTTGTTCTATTTCGCCACGTTCTCAATAACTATTTCCCCATATTTGCCTATAACTTATGCTGTGATGGCATCAAGTGCGGTTTTATTCTTCTTAGAGAAAAAACACCTAATAAGTCTTTATGATGAGGTTTAATGTAGTTATTGTCACATTCAACAGGTTAGCTCTGCTAAAAGAATGCTTAAACGCCGTTCTATCACAGACTTACGATGTCAACAAAGTCTTTGTCGTTGACAATTGCTCCACAGATGGTACGGAAGAGTTTCTGAAAACCTCAACCGACGAGCGCGTGACTGTGTTCAGGACAAGCGACAACATTGGTGGAGCCGGGGGCTTTGCTGAAGGTGTTCGCCTCTGCGAAGAAAGCGGCGATTATGATTATGTCATGCTGATTGACGACGATGCGATTTTAGCATCCGATTGTATAGAGAAAATTGCAGACGCAATTAAAGCCAACCCCAATTACCCTGCCTATTCGACTGTAGTTCAAACGAAAGGGCAGATAGGTGCAGACCATAGGCAAAAATTCGTCCCTAAACTATTGGCACGGCTGGCAAACATAACCGAGCAGGAGTACGCAAACGCATACTTCGAGTGCGACGTAGCTTCATTCTGTGGCATGGTCGTAAATGGAGATATTGTCAAGTCCATCGGCCTGCCCATAGCTGACTACTTTATTTGGTTTGACGATGTAGAGTATTCTGTGCGCATTGGGAAATATGGTAAGATTCTGAATGTCAATAATGCCTTTCTCAACCACAAGACATATTTACTGTCGCCAAAACTGTCTATGGGATGGAAAAGCTATTATGGCTATCGGAATCTTATCGACATCACTCGCCGACACATGGGGCTCATAGCCACAATATACCAGATTCTTAGGATTACAGCCTACGCAATGAGATTCATGATGACTGGCGAGAGAGTGTGCGGACGAAACGCATTCCAACTTTGTGGCGATGCCATCTTTGACGGTTTGAAAGGTCGCCTTGGCATCAACAAAAAATACTTGCCTGGAACATAAAAAATGCCACATATCCGATTCTCCCCCAGCGAGCACAAAATCGTCTCGTTCGATATTTTTGACACCCTCATCGAAAGAGAGTGCCTCTTGCCGTTCGATGTCTTTTTCTTGGCGGCAATGAAGCTATATGGAGAGAAAGGAATGGCAGTAAGGTTCACCTTGTCGCGTATTGCGGCAGAGGCTCTTTCCAGAGAGGGAATGCCGGGCAGGGAGACGACATTGGATCGGATATATGAGTTCTTGACATGGGAAGCCCCAGCCATCAGTTCACTTAAAGAATTCGAACTCTCTACCGAACAGGAGATTTGCAGACCAAAGAAGTCCGGGATTGAGCTGATGAACAAGGCTTTGGAGGCACAAACCACCGTCGTTTTGACCACCGATATGTACCTTCCACAGCCATTTATTCGTCAGATACTAACCAAATGTGGAATATGCGGCTACGACCGCATATTCCTCTCTAACGAGTATGGACGCAACAAGTCGACGGGCACATTATTCGAGACGCTCAAAGAGACAATGGGCGTCAAAGCTGGAGAAGTCCTCCACATAGGCGACAACATAAAAGCAGACTACCTCGGAGCTCGAAAAGCAGGTATCGACTCTCGCCTCATCATGCGCAATCATTTCCTTAAACGGCTATTCTTCAGCAAAATCGGTGTGGCGGAAAGCCTTAACTTGAGGTATTAAGCGTATGGAAAAGAAACATACCGAGCCCCGTACAGAGTTTGGACGCAAGGTCTTCGGCCCTTTCTTGGCGGCATATATGCGCTGGCTTCGAGACGAGATACAAGCTCTGAAGCCTGAAAAAGTCTTTTTCTTCTCGCGCGACGGCTACATAATGAAACGTTGCTACGACATGATGGAGGCATCGTCTCCCATCGGTATACCTAGCCAATATGTCTATTTCTCGCGCAAAAGCCTCCGCACGCCGTTGCTATGCACGTCTCTCACATACGAAAGGATTTTCGACCATTTGTCGTGGCAGAGGTTCATCTCCTATGGCGAGGTCTTGTCGTATTGGGGGCTAAGCCTCGACGAAACCCGTATGCCAGCCAGCGAAGCCGCCCACACTATCCCTTTCGAGAACCTTGCGAAAGACGAGTCCTTGAGGTCGGTCTTTGAGTCCTACAAGAACTTGATAGTCAGCCGCTCACGAGAGCAGTTCGATGCGCTGAGGGCTTATCTGACTGAAATCGGGCTGCGAGGAAAGGTTGTCATTGTGGACATCGGGTGGCATGGCTCAATGCAACTCGCATTGGAAACATTTTTGGCGCATTGCGGCATCGAGGCTCAAGTGTCGGGTCTGTACGTCGGCATCGGCACCCCACGCAACCTTAAGGGTACTGCCAAAGGATTCTTGTATAATGGCGAAACAGACCATAGGCGCAGTAGTGTCCTATGCTTCCTTGGGGTAGTGGAGAAGCTTTTCCAATGCTTTGAAGGCTCAACCGTCTCATACAAGCTCACGCCAGAAGGTGTCGAGGTCATAAAAGCGAAGTATGAGTTTGCGACAGACGCCCCCGAGGTTGAGACGATAAGGCTCATTCAGGAAGGAGCGGTAGCTCAAGTTAAAGAAGTAGGATGTGCAGATACTGATGCTTTTCTCGCTTTCGGCCGAAACCCTTCGTCAAAATGGCTTAGTATATTCAGCTCGTTCTATAACCTCGACGGGGGTGTCAAACTATTCTTTTTGCCACAAAAGCCGCTCTACCGGTTCTCACTAAAGGAATTCATCCTCGCCCTCAACCAGAGTTCTTGGAAAACAGGCTTCATGAAGAAAGCATTCCGACTGCCTTTGCCATACTTCTTTCTGTATAAGATACTCAAGAAATAGCCTCCTCCCCCCCAACCAAATGCCCTCCCCCGTCATCTCCCACATACGCCGGCTCCCCGACCAGACGTGGGAGATCCAGTCCAACGAGCAGCACCAGCAAGGCGTCGCCAACCTCGCGGCCGAATTCGCCTCCCACTTCGGCATGCGGCCTTGGGGCTGCTACAAGACAAGGGCAAGGAGAAACGCCAATTCCAAGACTAAATCCGCGACGCCTCGGGCTACGACACCTCCCGCAAAGACTACGACACCGTCTCAAAACGACACGCCTACGTAGGCGCAATTCTCGCCAGACAAAAGCTCGCCGAACCCTTAGCCAGGCTCCTCCTCGCCCTGCCCATAGCCGGCCATCACGCCGGCCTGCAAGACCCGGGCGACTTCGACAACGCCATAAGCCTCCCCCTGCCCGACGACGTCGACCCCCAAGTCGACATCCACCTCTCGACCGCCGACCTGCCCAAAGGCATGGAGCCACAAGATTTCAACCACCTGGTCCGGACGCTCCACTCATACCTCGTCGACGCCGACTACCTCGACACCGAGCGTTTCATGAGTCCCGAGAGCTTCTCCCTCAGGGGCGAAGGCCCGACCATGGCCCAACTCGCCGAGAGGCTCCGCCGCCACATGGACTCCCTCACCGCCTCGGCCCGCCCGTCGCCCGTCAACACCTTTCGGGCCTCCATTCTCGACGCCTGCCGCAAAGCCGCCTCCATGCCGCAAGGCTTTTACAGCCTCACCGTGCCCACTGGCGGCGGCAAGACGCTCGCCTCGGTCTCGTGGGTCCTCGCCCATGCCGTAGCCCATGGGCTCCGGCGCGTCATCATAGCCATTCCCTACACATCCATAACAGCCCAGACGGCAAAGATCTTCCGCGACATCTTTGGCGACGAGAATGTCCTCGAACACCACAGAGCCACGGCCGCAGACGACGACGGCCGGGAGCAGGTCGACGATGTCAACGGGCTTCTGACCGAGAATGTCGAGCTTGAGGAGCTTATGATGGTGTAAAAAACTCCTGCCGAGCTGGCGTTCATCACGCCACGTGCGCCAATTTTCCACAGGCACGCCGCCATTTTCACAGTTTTTGCCTTAAATTCGCAGTGAGATGAAGAAATTTCACGCCCAGCACACTATAAAAACAACACACCTTCAAGCGCATACCGCCTCCATCAGCCCCTTAACTCCTTAAACTATGCCGACTTCTGAGCTGACCATATACAGCCTCGCGAACATTTTCCAGATGGGTTTGCTCGTGGCCCTTATCGCCGTCCTGCTCTTCCGGCGCACGTCCAACGCCAAGTCCTACGCCCCATACCGGCGCGCCAAGAACTGCCTCGTAGGGATGTTCGTCCTCGTCTTCGCCGACTTGCTCCTTTCGCTCATAATCAACTATTTGAGCCTCGACGACTTCGCCGACACCGTCGTCGACGTGCTTCTCTACACCCCCACGGCCATCCTCTTCACGTGGTATTGTAGCTGGCTGATTTCCGAAAACCAAAACTATAAGCTCCGCATCGTCTTCGACGTCGCCATATGGCTCATAAGCCTCCTCGCCATAGCCGTCTCCTTCTCATTCCCCGACAACTCCGCAGCCCAAATCGTCGGCTGGTTTTTCCTGACGTTCTGGGGGGTCTTCTTCGCCCACATGGCCTACCGCATCGTCATGAGCTTCCGCAACGTCAGCAATGGCATCAAGTCCTACTACTCGAGCGACGCCGCCAATGGGCTCCGCCAATTGGGGCGGGGGATTCTCACTTTTACGTGCTTCGGCATCGTGGCCCCCATCGCCACGCTTCTCCCCCCGTCGTTCAACAGCCTCTACATCACCGTCGGCGGGGTCGCCTACATCGTCCTGACCGTCACGCTCATCAACCACTACGACAACTTCGAGACCATCGACCGCGTCTTGCGGCTCAAGACAGTAATCGACGGGCAGAAAGACATCTCGCCAAACGACATCTCCCAAATACAATGGCTCATGACCGATTGGGAGGGCAAACACGGATTCCGCAAGAAAGACATCACCATCGACGACATGGCCAACGACATCGGCCGCACCATCGGCAGCCTCGCCGCCACCATCAACGTCACACATCAATGCTCGTTCCACGACTACATCAACCGCCTCCGAATCCGCGACGCACAAACCATGCTCGTCCACAACCCCGAAAAACCTATTGACGAGATAGCCCGCACGGTAGGCTTCAAAAACGAGAGCGAGATGGCGAAGCATTTCGACATTTTCGCCAACGTCTCACCAAGCGACTGGCGCAACGGCGTGCTCAAACTCATGCGATGACCCCGACAACCATCTCCCCCGAGGGCCTCGCCCTCCCTGCGGCCGAAATAGCGCGGCAAGTAAACGACGCCCTCGCCGCCCACCCGCAGCTCGTCATCACGGCCCCACCGGGCGCGGGCAAGTCCACACTCCTCCCACTTACAATTCTCGAAAGCCTGCCCCACGGGGCAGGAGGCATCGTCATGCTCGAGCCGCGCCGCCTCGCCGCGCGCCAAATCGCCGAGCGCATGGCCCAACTTCTGGGGCAGGACGTCGGCCACACCGTCGGCTACACCGTCCGGTTCGACAGCCGCAAGGGCAAGCAGACGCGCGTCGAGGTCGTCACCGAAGGAATCCTCACGCGCCGCCTCGTCGCCGACCCAGCTCTCGAGGGCGTCAGCACGATAATCTTCGACGAGTTCCACGAGCGGAGCATCTTCGCCGACGTGGCCCTCGCCCTTGTCCGCGAGGCGCAACAGGTCCTGCGTCCCGACTTGCGCATCGTCATCATGTCCGCCACAATCGACGCCACGTCGATATGCCGACTCCTCGGCGCCCCCCTCATCGAGAGCCGCGGACGTATGTTCCCCGTCGAAGTCCTCCGGGCAGACGAGTGCGACGCCGCCACGTGTCCCGAAGTCGTGGCCAAGGTCGTCAGGAAAGCACATCAGCACAACGAGGGCGACATCCTGGCCTTCCTGCCCGGCGAGGCCGAAATCCGGCGCGCAGCCTCACTTCTCGACAGTACGCTCGGAACCACGCGCGTCATGCCACTCTACGGCATGCTCCCACAGGCTGAGCAACGCCGCACCATAGCCCCAAGCCGCCCAGGCGAGCGCAAAGTGGTCCTGGCCACGCCAATCGCAGAGACGTCGCTCACAATCGAAGGCGTGAGGGTCGTCGTCGATTCCGGACTCTGCCGACAGATGGTTTTCGACCCGCAAAGCGGCCTCAGCCATCTCGAGACGACGCGAATCTCCATGGACATGGCCGACCAACGAACAGGACGTGCCGGGCGCGTGGCCCCGGGCGTATGCTACCGCCTGTGGTCGCTCGCCACGGAGCACCGGATGCAGCCCAACCGCAAACCCGAAATCGAGACAGCCGACCTCGCGCCCATGACGCTCGACATCACGGCATGGGGCGAGCGAGACCCGTCGCGACTGACGTGGCTCACGCAGCCCCCCGCCTCACACATAGCGCAAGCCAAGAACCTGCTCCTCATGCTCGACGCCATCGACGCCGATAGCCGGCTCACGCCACACGGCCGAGAGCTGAGCCAGATGCCGTGCCACCCGCGCATCGCGCAGATGATGTCGGCCGCCGACACCCCAAGCCTCCGACGCCTCGCGGCCGACATCGCCGCCTTGCTCGAAGAGAAAGACCCCTTGTCCCGACAGCCCGGCGGCGAAGACCCGGGCGCGGACATATGCCTGCGCATAGAGGCCCTGCGCCGCTCCCGCCTACACAAGAGCAGCGGCGGCAAGGCATGGGAGCGCATAGCCAAAATTGCCGAACAATATCGCCATATATGTCGTGAGCCGGAGCCCGACAATGGAGCGTTCGCACCCACCGACGCCGGCCTGCTGCTCGCAGCCGCCTACCCTGAACGCATAGCCTCGGCCCGCGACGGGCAGCACGGCCTCTTCATGCTCTCGAGCGGCGACCTCGCCCAACTGCCGCGCCACGACGACCTCGCAGCCGAACCCTGGATCGTGGCGGCCAACGTCAACGCGCGCGACGGCGCAGGCCGCATATTCCTTGCCGCGCCCGTCGACCCGCAAGACCTGCGCCCGATGGTCCGCGAGCGCAACGTCGTGGCGTGGGACATGAAGCGCGGCGAGGTCATAGCCCGACGCGAGTTCCGCATCGGCAGCCTCATTCTTGGGGCCAAGCCCATCAAGGAGGGCAACAAAGAGCTCATAACCAACGCCATCTGCCAAGCCGCACAGAAAGACGGCGAGCGGATGCTCAACTTCGACGACGAGGTGGCGTCGTTCCAGCAGCGCGTCAAGACCGTCGCCGAATGGCATCCCGAGATGGGGCTCCCCGACGTCTCGACCCCCGCCGTGCTGTCGGCCGCGCCAAACTGGCTCCCACTCTTCCTCGGCAAGGCTACGACAGTGGCGGAGATGAAGAAAATCGACATCCTGCCCGCCATCAAGTCTTTACTCACCTACGACCAGCAACAGGAGGTCGACCGCCTCGCGCCTGAGCGCATTGAGGTCCCGACGGGCAGCAAAATCCGCGTCGAATACCGCCAAGCGGCCGAAGCACCGGTCCTCCGCGTCAGGCTGCAAGAGGTCTTCGGCATGGAGACCACCCCGCGCGTCGACGACGGCAAGCGACCCGTGCTCATGGAGCTGCTCTCGCCGGGCTTCAAACCCGTACAGCTCACGAGCGACCTCGCCAACTTCTGGGCAAACACATACTTCGAGGTGCGCAAGGAGCTGCGCCGCCGCTACCCCAAGCACTCCTGGCCCGACAACCCGCTCGAGGCAGAGGCCATACGCGGCGCCAAAAGACGCAAAACAGACTGACTTACACTCTTTTCGCACCCGTCCAACACTTTTATTGCGTAAATTCGCACCCGACAATCGTTACACAACCCTTTTACCGTAAACAGTGGAAAAGACAAGCTACGCCATTGGCATGAACATCGGCCACAACTTGCTCCAGAGCGGGGCCAAAAACATCGACACCGAAGCCCTCGCACGCGGCCTATCCGACGTCATCAACGGCAACAAGACAGATTTGGAACCACAAGAGGCCGGAAAAATCCTCAACAAATACTTCGCCGAGCTCGAAGAGGCCAAGAGCAAAGAGGCAATCGCGGAAGGCAAGGCGTTCCTCGAGGCCAACGCCACGCGACCCGAGGTCACGACCCTCAAGAGCGGACTCCAGTACGAAATCATGAAAGCCGGCGAAGGCCCTAAGCCCAAAGCCACCGACACCGTCCGCTGCCACTACCACGGCACCCTCATCAACGGCACCGTATTCGACTCCTCAGTCCGCCGCGGGCAGCCAGCCGACTTCCCCGTCAACGGCGTCATAGCCGGCTGGGTCGAGGCCCTGCAGCTCATGCCCGTCGGCTCCAAATGGAAGCTCTACATCCCCCACAACCTCGCCTACGGCACACGCGGCGCCGGTGAGAGCATACCTCCCTACGCCACCCTAATCTTCGAAGTCGAGCTCCTCGAGATTCTCTAAAGAGAAACATCCACACCCGCATCCTGAAAAATGAAATACACACTTCTCATTCTCGCCGCCGCCACCCTCACGGCCACTTCCTGCAATGGCGGCATCAATTCCAACCCAACCCTCGCCACAAACCAAGACTCCGTAAGCTACGCCCTTGGCTTGAACATCGGTCACAGCCTGCTCCAGAGCGGGAGCAAAGACCTTAACGCC
>JAFPDB010000295.1 GCA_017390085.1 Bacteroidales bacterium
CCCCCCCGCCGCCAGAAGGAGGATGAGGATTATATGTCTGACGAGTCTTTTCATTTTCTTTGCCTGCGCGAATTTAACTCTATTTCAGCTAAATAGGCCGATGGCGGTGGGGCTTGTTTCGTTCAAAGAGGTGCGCGCGGAGTCATAATACGCCGGAAGCCCCCCGACAATACCTACCTGTCGGGGGGCTTCCGCCGCGTTCTGCTATTCTTGCGGCCTATTCGGCAATCGAGTAGGGCATGTATTTGTGTCCGCCCGCGGCGAGTTTTACGAGGGCGGCCATCTCGCCCGACGAGACGCGTTGGGTGGAGATGATCTCGTTGACGCCTTCGGCGATGATTTTGGGCGTTCCGGCCGTGCCGTCGGCGCCGACGCGTACTGTCGCCAGTTCTCCCTGCGGGGTGATGCCCGTGGCCACGAATCCGTCCGCCACGACGCTCACGACGCTCACGCTACTGATGCCAGAGAGGGTTGTCGTCCAGTCCTTTGTTTGCGCGCCGTCCGACAATTTGGAGAGCGTCGGGGTGTTCTGATCGTTGCCCGCCACCCAGAATATGGCGCCGGTCACGCCGTCGCGGTCCATGAAGTTGACTATCTCGGCGTCTGAGGCGAAGGCCGAAGTCTCTTTGCCCGTGTTGTCGGCAAAGATGATGACTGGCTTTAGCTGTCTGATTGCGGAGACGAGTACGCCGTCCGATGTCGAGGCGATGGAGGTCACCGAGTTCACGCCTTTGAGGTTGAGGAGCCATTGGGTCTTGCCTTCTGGCGTGATGGAGGCCACGAACCAGCTCTTGGCGTTGGCCTTGAGGTGGCCGGCCGTGGCGGCAATCTGGCCGTTGGCGTTGCGGGCGATTTGTGTCGAGTAGTGTTTAGTGCTTACGTTTTGGGGCTCGAGCGCCACCCACAGCGGCACCGACGGGGCAGCCGCACCCGATGCCGTGCTGTACGTGTCGGCTGCCACGGTCTGGGCCGCGCGGCGGATGTAGTCGGCCGTGGCGTCGCTCATCTTGTCCACGATGCCCTGGCAGTACGCCTCTTCGTCCTGAAGGAAGCTCCGCAAGCCGTTAAGGCCCTTATATTGGCTCTGGAAGAAGTCCGCGAATCTCGCCACCTTGCCCGCCGTGATGCTCTCGGTCAGGTGCTTGCGCTTCGAGGCCGCCAGCGCCTGCTGCTGGGCCAGTCGGCTCAGGCGTCTCATCTTGCGGCTTTCGAGGCTCATGTCGTCACCCACGTTGCGGCCCAGGGAGTCGCCGGCCATGATGGTCATCTCGCGTGTGGCGTCGAGGTAGTCGAAGAGCGGGTCGACGACCGAGCCGACGTCGAAATGCCCGAGTTTGTAGAGGAAGTATTCGTCGTAGGGGCGAGTGTGGGGCAGCGATACGATGCCGCCTCTCTCAAACTCCGCGCGCCCGTCGAAGAACGCCTTGTTGATGCGCTCCACGTCTTTGCGCAAGGGGGCTATCTGGCTGTTGAATGTCTGCTCGAATTTGTCTATCCACGAGGCGTAGTCCCAGATGTAGAACCGGTTCTTGAAGAAGTCGCTGTTTGTGAGGCCGTCGAGGCGGAATGTCTCGATGGGCGCTTTCTCATAAATCTGCCGGTAGTCGGCTATCGGGAATTGCTTCGTAAGCCTTTTGTATTCGGCAAATTGACTCTCGCACTCTTGGGCGTAGGCCTTGGTGGCGCTGAGCCGCTTCGCGAGCTTGGCGTCGTAGCGCAGGAGCATGTCGTTGAGGTCGGAATAGTCGACGTAGATGGAGCGGAAGTGTTCGAGGGCGAGGTTGTAGTTGAGTCTCGCGCTCTCTATCGCCTTGAAGATGAGGGTCGTGGTGTCGTTATAGTTCTTGCAGAAGGAGCGGTGGGCGCTGACGTAGTTCCACATGTCCGCGTCGGTGATTCTCTTTCCCGAGAACGGGATGTTGAGGTTTTCGTAGAACTCGCTGCGGCAGTCGTTTTCCGTGTAGTAGACTTTCAGGTTGCCGTAGAACAGCTCGGCGTTTTTGGCCCAGAAGGTGACCGACTCCGGTTCGCGGAGCGGGTCGTAGATGATGAGCTTCTTTTCGCACGTTGAGCCGAGCTGGATGTATGTGGCGGCGAAAAATGGGTTGGATTTCTGGAAGTCGATAAGCGCGCAGTATGCCTGGTCGAGCGTCATGTCTGGCATGGCGTCGTATACTTTCGCGAAGTTTTGGCTCTGGGCGTTGGCCGTGAGCATCGACGCGGCGGCCATGGCTAATATCTTGTTTTTCATAGGGAAGTCTGGGGTTAGCTGTTTACTCTTTAATGTGGAGCTCGACTCGCCTGTTGAGCTGGCGGCCCTCTTCGGTGCTGTTGTCGGCAATAGGTTTCGAGGCTCCGAAGCCCATCGAGCTCATGCGGCTGATGTCGATGCCGTTTTCGATCAGGTATTGTCGGGCCGATTCGGCGCGCCTGTCGCTCAGCTTCTTGTTGCTGGTGTTGTTGCCGACGTTGTCCGTATGGACCTGTATTTCGATTTTGATGTCGGGGTTCTCTTCCATGAGGCGTATGACGCGGTCGAGCTCGGCGTACGATTCGGGGCGCAAGAACGCTTGGTTCGTGTCGAAAAGTATGTCGTGTAGCATGAGTTGCGCGCCAACTTTCAGGGCCGTGAGTGGGATTTCGATCTCTGCCCGGCTGTCTTTGGCGAGGTCGATGTTTATGTTGGCGAACATGTAGCCGCTCGGGTGGATGGTTATGTTGTAACGGTCGCCGTCGCGCAGGGATATGCTGCCAGCGCCGGCCTCCATGTTGAGGGTCTCGTTGCGGTCCAAGCTCTTGAAGAGGGCCGGGCAGCTGATTGGCTGCATGGTCTCGTCGTCGAAGATTTTGATGGCCACGTCGCGGCGGTATGGCGACATGGGGATCTCGCGCTCGTAGTGGTCGAACGTGATGTCTCCCGTCACTTTGAAGAGGAACGAGTTCTCGCTGAAGCCTTTGGCCGTGGCTATGACGTTGTAGTCGCCGCCGAGGGGCAGGTTGAGCTGGTACCATCCGCTGCGCCCTTTGGCGGATCGGAAGATGGCTTTGTCGGTCTGCCGCACCGCGATGACCTTGCCGTCGATGGGCTGGTAGATGTCGCCGTCGTAGAGGGTTATGCCCACGCTCGCGGTGTCGAAGAGTTCGATTGTCGCCGGGAGCTGGGGGATCGCCTTGCCATCATACCGGACGAGCTGCGAGTGGAAGGAGTAGCCCTCGGAGCGAGTCTCGATAAGGTAGCTCTTGTGTGGGTCGCACGTGATGTGGAACGCGCCGTCGGTCGGGTCCGAGGTGTAGACGCCCACGACGTCGTTGGTCGTCGGGTTGAGGACGGTGAACGTGGCCTCCACGGGGTGCCCGTTGAGCTTGTTGACGACGGTGCCGCGCTCTGTCGCGACGTCGTTGGTGGAGTATTTCGGGACGATGTCGGTCCGGAAGATTGCGTAGTAGTCGCTCTTGCGGTTGGCCTGCATCAAGACGTAGATGTGAGAGCCGGCGTTCTGGATGCAGTGGAATTCCTTACTGTCGTCGGAGGTCATGTATTCGGGCAGGAGCCATTGGTCGGCCTCTGTCTTGCGGGTGAAGACGGGGCGCGACTTGCTTTTCTTCTCCGGTCGAGTGCAGTACAGGAGGGTCTTGCCGTCCCTCATGAGGCGTACGTCCTGCACGAAGCCGAACGACACCGCCGGGTTGATGGGCAGGATTCGGGCCCATTTGCCGTCCTTGCCCAGAATTGAGCTGTAGATTGACATTCTGCCTCCCTCTTTGC
>JAFPDB010000296.1 GCA_017390085.1 Bacteroidales bacterium
GGGCTCGATGACCGAGCTGTTCATGTCGAGATGCTGCTCGCCGAAGTATTTGAACAAGAAGATGTTGACAACGGGCAAGTAGACAAAATCGACCTCGCCGTCGAGATCCTCCCAGAAGACGTGTTTGGGCTCGACGATGTCCTCACAGCCGCTGACTCCACAGAAGACAACCCTCTCGGAGACGTTTTGGGTGTCGAGGATGAAGTTGCGGATTAGCTCGAGCTCGTCGCTTTTGATGTTGAGCTTGTCGGCGACGACGTCGTTGACGAGACCTTGCTCGACGTAGGAGATTTGGCCTGTGTTGAGGTATTCGTAGAGCTGTACGAGGACGATGCATTTCTGGTAGAGCGACAGCTCTTTGTTCATCCCATAGGCTATGCGCATCACTTTCGATGCCACGCGGGATATGGTCTTATACTGGTTTTCGCTTCGCTGTCCGAGTCGGACGTTGTTACGATAGTACTCGTCGAACTTGCCTATGTATTTGTTTGCCATCTCAGCATTGAGCTGGGAGACAAGGAAATTGTATACGACGTGCCGCCTCTCGCTCATGTCGTTTGCTCCGCGGGCGGAAGCCACGACGGCAAACAGCTGAACAAGAGCCTCCAGAATGGTGTCGCTCATAGAGGTTAGACTGCTTTATGATGGTGGGGGGGCGGTGGACGGAAGAGGTGGCGAGGAGGCTACTCCTGCCCCTCGTTGAGCCTGAAGCCCGTCATGACGATGGCGAAGCCGGAGGTCGCCACGGTGTTGTCAAGACGCGCCTCGACGATGCAATCCATATAGCCGTCGACTGAGAAGTCCCAGTATGGCGCGTTGCCGTAGTCCTTGCTCGAGAAGAGCATATTGTGGTCGGTGTCGTAGACGGTGAAGATTACGTTGCTCTTCTCGCCATTGCCGACGGCGATGCGGTAGGTGGTGCCGGAGAACAGCGTGGCATGGAATTCAGCCACCTCGTCGCCCGTGAGGATGGAGCGGAAGGGGCGCCCGGAAATGATATAGGGATGTGGGAAACAAGCCTTGCAAGAGTTCTCGATTGCCTCGGCCTGGCTGTTGACCTGCTGAGGTACGCAGATTGAGGCGAAGGCCAAAGCCGTGATGATGTTTCTAATCTTCATGACGAAAAAGTTTCTTCGTGCTAAAAATATAAAAAATCTTTCCTGCTTACAAACTTTACGTTTGATATTTTACGCCTTTACGTCGAAAACGATGCGCTTGTTACGAAACGCACATACCGCCGTCGACGCCTCGGGATACGAGATTGCCGCGCCGCGGGAGCCCCCCTCAGCGCGGCAACTATCTAAAACTCAATGGCATTACTTACGTCGGATCAGCCATGAACGGCCATTCTGCACCACGACAACTACGCCGCGGGCCGACCTGATGTCCGCAATGCGATGGCCGTCGAGTGCGTAGACCTCGTAGGGCATGGCCCAATCGGGCGACGAGGGGGCGAGGTCGATTTCTTGGATGGCGGTGGAGTTCTTCTCACCCTGGACCTTGACCTCCTTGACTTCCCACGTCGAGGCCTCGGAGGCGGTGCTGGTGTAGCGGAAGATGAGCCTTATCTTCTTGCCAATGAAGTCGTTGAGGCTCACGTCGCCACTACCATAATAGTCCCAACTGTTGCCGACGGGCCACGTCGGGATGTCCAGTTGGCTAAGCACTCCATCGGCTTCGACCTCGACACTGAGGACCGAGGATGGGGATGCGGCGAACTTGACAGCGTGCTCGAATGAGAGCGTCACGGAATTATAGTCGCCGGTCAGGTCGATTTCGGGCGTCGTAAGTGTGGCCTCGGAGGCATTGGATTTGCCACTGGAGTAAGCCGATGCCTTCCATCCGTAGGTTTCGCTTTGCGTCCATACGGCTGAGAGCGAGCCATTTATGACCGAGGCCGTCATTCCGCCGAAGTTGGTCTTGCAGTTGGCGTAATAGATGTAGGGCGACTCGTCGGTTGACGGCAAGCCGGAGGGTGCATAGGAGCCGTAGCGCGAATCGTCGGAGGCTGTGGAGATGGCCGTGCGGGGGTCGAAAGCCACGTCGACGCTATCGCCCCAGATGTATTGGCAAAGGAAAGGGAAGTCGACAAAGGGGTTTCGGTTGAGCTGGATGCCGTATACCGCCTCGTTGCGCGATGCCTCGAGGGCGTCGACCTTGTCGGCCCCGGACCAACAGGTGTAGAGGTCTTGCGCCCACTGCCGGAGCGTCGGCCAGGCGTCGCATTGGAGGGTCTGGAGCCCTGTGTTGACCCACGTGAGGTTCTGGTAACAGACGGCCATGTACATATAGGCTCGGGCGAAGTCGCCTTTCCAACCATCGCCGGGTTCCCAACACATAAGGGTGGAGCCGTTTATGGTGCCGTAGCCGACCTTGTCGAAGCCCTCTCCACTGTCGTACTTGACCTCGGTCACGCACCCCATCGGGTAGTTGCTCTTCTGCCCATTGTCGTCAGAGGGGCTGGGGTAGAGGTTGAAGAGGTCCTTGTACGCCGCGTTTTTGCTTCCGCCCCACCAGCTTTTCGGGAACGAGTGCTCGATGTTCATGCCGCTGACAGAGCTTCCTCGCGAGCCGAAATAGAAACTCTCGTCGCTGTAGCGGTTGACGACGAGACCGCCGTCGGCCTGGTCGGTGACGTAGAAGGCCCACCATGTGGAGTTGGACGAACCTGAGCCATAGGATATCTCCTTATGGTTCTTGACGATGTCGTAGAGAGCGTCCTTGAGGGCAGAGTTCTTCAAATCGAGCGTCGTCGCATAGTAATCGGCCAGCTGCTGGCGCGTCAGTGCCAAGGCGTCGGCAGAGCTGGCGAGCGTGGCGACGGCCAATGCCGCCATAAGTGTCTTCATCGTAGGTGAAAATGTAAAAGAGCGGCGCAATTGTGAACCTGAAGAATATAGCCAATTGCGCCGCTCGCGGGTAATGAATAAGTGTGTTGTTACTTGGTGACAGTCATACGGCCGTTGCTGATGACAATTCCTTTGAAGTCGTCGGATACGGGTTGGCCAAGGAGGTTGAACTTGCGTCGGTCGGCGGGAGCGACGCTGACGTTTTTGATGGCGTTAGTACCCTTGACGGTGTAGAGGTATGGGAAGACGTCGGTGTCGGTGTCGTAGGAGCCGAAACTTTTGTGCGCCGTGGAGTACTGGATCGACTTGCCCTTCGCATTGTTTGTTATTGTGGCGACGCCGTCGGCGCTTATTGATATTGACCACTCGACGTCGTTCGTCCCTTCGCCGCCGAGTTGGAAGGACGTGTAGTCGCCCGACATCCACATGACGCGTCCCTCGGCGTCGGTCAACTTGTAGCTTCCCGCTTGGCCCGTTATGGTTATCTCGCCGCCTGGCGCGGCCAATACGTCATCGCCGGTGGCTTTGGCCTTCCCGACAGGCAGGTAGCCGTAGGAGGCGGAGGCGCCTAACGTTTTTGCCACCAGGCAATCAGCTCCCGTCTTGACGACGAGGATGTATTTCTTACCGCTCTCAATCTTGTCAGCAAGCGTGTAAGTATTTGGCTTAATGTACGTTATGGTGCAAGTAGCCTCGCCAGCCAGATATTGCTCGTTGGCGGGAGAGGAGGCTGTGACGACTGCCGTGCCAAAGCCCCCTGCGAGGGAGATTTCTCCAGTTGGGGAGACGGTGGCGACAGAGGTGTTGTCGGAACTGAACGTGACAGCAGCGTTTGTGGCCTTGGAGAAAGAGGGGGCTTCGAACTCGTCGACATCCTTGACGAAAGAGATGTTTCTCTCACCCCAGACGAGATTGGCCGCCAGGGCGCTCGACTCGTCGAGCGTGACAACAATTTGCGTCATGCGCACCTGATTCAACGAGGCAGTGAACGTTACGCTCTTTGACGAGCCAGCCCACGTGCCCACTTTTTCAGAGGTTGTATAATTGCCGGTGGAGGCCTCGAAACAGCCTGGGCCATACTTACTCGTGCCGCTTGCTGTACAAGTGAACTCGACAGATTTGATGAAAATGTCGCTGCTTAGCTCGAGTGTTTGGTTTTTAAAGCACGAAAAGAAGTCTTTACCCACAGTTCCTTGAGACACTTTGATTGTGAGACCATCTTTTGTCAGTTCGTAGCTTTGACTCGACACTGTGGCAAAATCCGAGGGGGAGATAGTCACCGTCGTCGTTGCGACAGCCACCGTGCAAAAGCACAAGGAAAGAACAGTAAAGAGAAAATGCGTAAATGTTTGCTTCATAATTTTCCGTTTTTAATTGACTGTTGCAAAACTAACTGTTCGCGAGCAAACTGTTATTTCTACGATAGCAAAAGACTGTTACGAAAATATTCCAACACGGCAAAAAATATAGGTGATTCACCGATACCCCACTTCAGAAGCAATCCCCGCCCTACTGTTTAAACTCAATCAAGAGCAACACCCCTCTTACGACGGGGGGATATAGACCAGAAATGACACAGTACCCTTCACTCATTGCGTTTTACGAAAAACTCCGGGCACAGGTCCATGTTTCACGCTGAACCTATGCCCGGAGAAAAGGGGGGTGCTATCTCAGGCCGAGAGGCCGGGATCACATACGCTGCTTGGCGTCTTGACCCGCACCCGTGCCTTTGTACTTGCTATTGGCAGTATTGAACCTATATGAAGCCCGGAGCTGAAGGGCCGGCATATAGCTGTTGTTGTCTTGGACAATAATGCAGTTGCCGAAATCGGTCGAGAAGTAGTACCTCATCTTGTCGAGGATGTCGTTCCAGGCGAGGCGGACGTTGAGCGCTTCGTGCTTCAGGAAAGACTTGCTCACAGCCAAATTGAGGCAATGGACGGGCTTCGTGATGCTGGACATCAACTGGTCGTTGTCGCTCGTGAACTGATAGTCGAGGTCGACGAGCCAGCTCCTCTTGAAGCGGAAAGCGTTGTTGGCCTGGACGAAGAACATGGGCGTGTTGAGCGTGAGGCTCCTTTTGCCTCCGTCGACACGAGGGTCGAGAACCTCGGTCGTCAGATCTTGCCTCTGGAGACCAATGGTGTAGCGCGGGTAGAAGACTCCGAACGCAGGCGAGGCGTTGAGATAGAGGCTGAACTTGCGTACGGCGTCGTCGACGTTGGCATATTGCACCATGATGATGCCATCATCATTATAGGGGTAGGCTTTCTGTTGGATGGAGTGATCCACGACCTCGTAGACGGCCGTAAAGGTGAGCCATTGCCAATTTGCATTGAGCGAGAGCGTCTTCTGGACCTCATTAAGGAGCGTCGGGTCGCCAGTCTGGTACGTGAAGCGGTTGTCGTAGAGCACCTCGGTCGTCATCTGGTCGTAGCGAGGCCTCCTGACGCGCGTCGAGTAGCCGAGGTTCAGGTTGACGACCTTGATTTTGGTGGAGAAATTGAACGAGGGGAACCAATTGTCCTGTTTACGGCCGACGCTCTTCTCGGGAGTAATCTGGTTGTCGTAGTCGAAATCGACGTGCTCGTAGCGCAAGCCGGCGCTGAATTGGCCAAAGGGCGCGCCAAGAGAGTATTCGGCGAATCCGGAGATAGTGTTTTCGGACATATCGGCATCGGAAGACGGAATCTCGTCATGGGTGATGGAGTAGGTCTGATCGCCGCTGACGTACACCTCCTCGGCGCCGAACTTGAGGACGCCCTTCCAAATCGGATAGGAGAGGACGAGCTTGGCGGCCGCCATTTTGGCGTCGGACTCCGAAACGGTCTTTAGCGACGCAGGCCCCGACCAACTGGTCTCGTCGACATCGGTCTCGCGCTCGTTCTGGTTGTCGCTATAGTCGGCGTTGAAGTTGATGCCCAGATTGTTGATCTTGCCGTCGTAATAGATGTTGGCGTTGACGGTTCGGGCTTTCGGGGTCCGGCTGTCGTTGAGCGAGAAGACGTGGTCGTCGACGACGCCGTCCGTAATGAAGTCGTCCTCGAGGATCATTTTGGTGTTGGCGTAGCCGTTGAACCCGTAGCTCACCTTGGCGCCTAACGAGTGCAGCTCGTTAATCTGGTAGTTCACGCCGGCCTCGACATTTCCGCCGGCATAGTGGTTTCGGCAGTCGAGATATCCGTCTTGGACGTTCTCTTTGATATGGCCGTCGGCAGCCTTGACGATTGTCTCGCCGTAGATGTTGCTCACCTGATAGAAACGCTGATTGAAGTAGACAATCTTGCCAAGGATGTCGAGACCGTTCTTGCGATAGTTGAGGTCCAAAACCGACCATGAGGGCTCGGCGTCATGGCACTTGTAGATATGCTTGGCGGCTTGGCTGGTCAGGGCGAAGCTGAATCCCTCGCCCTGCCTCTTGACGGTGCGGATACGGACGACGCAACGCACCTCGCCTCCATACTCGGCGCCAGGGTTGCTCACGACTTCGATGGACTTGATGTCTTCGGACATCAGGTTGCGGAGCTCGGAATTGTCGGTCACTCGCCGGCCGTTGATGTAGTAGAGTGGCTCGCCTCGCCCGACGACTTCGAGTGTGCCGTTGCGCGAAATCATGCCCGGCACCTTGCCCAGGACGTCGAGCGAGTTGCCCGCGTGCTCGAGAACCGAGCCGCTAATCGACGTGACGACGGCGTCGCCGCTGATTGTCGTCTTGGGACGGACCTTGCTCACGACGACCTCGTCGAGAACCTTATTGTCGGACCTCAGGGTGACACTCTGCTCCTTGGCAAAATCTGCCAATGAGATGTCGCGCGTCTCGTAGCCGACCGACGAGATCTGGACGAAGCCGTTTTTCGCCCCGCTGCGCTCAATGGAGAACTGGCCGTTGACGTCGGTGATTGAACCCGCTATGACAGCCGAGTCGGGCAACGATCGAAACGCCACGGTGGCGAACTCCACAGGTTCGCCTTTTTCGTCGTTGACCGTGCCCTTGAGTGTTTGCGCGCTCATTGAGCATAGGGCCGCCATGGAAAGGAGCGGCAATAGAACTAATCGTTTCATCTGTTTTTGGGGGGTTAAATGGTTTTGAATGATGGTAAATTGGTGTTTTTAGAGCTTTCGATAAGGATGCGACGGCCTGCCGCTGCTGTTGGGGACGACAAGTGACCCATCCCTCGACGAACAGGGAGAGGGATTTGGTGTAGGGAGCGGGCTTTGTTCTGAGCCACGCTATTCTCGGAAAGAGGGGGTGATTTTCAGGCCCGATACGTTTTTAGGCCGGAATACGTCGTCGTTTGGGTTTTCATAGTCTGAGTGTTTGAGTATTGTCGTCTTGGATTCTTTCGTAAAATTAAACAATTTCTACGACTTTCAAACGATTTACCCTTAAAATAACGAACAGCGCATACACCCCACCCTCCACACATTAACTTTTCAGACAAAACCCGCCTAAAACCATGCATTCGTAGTTATTTTTGCCATACTAACCACAATTACTCAACATCCCACCCGACAATGACAACAAAACCTCTAATCGCAATGAGCGCACTCATCTGCTCCACCCCACTTACCGACGCGACGGCGCAACAAGAGTTCTCGCTCGAGAACAGCGTCTACGGCGGCAAAGAGATGGGCAAGTTCTACCCATACAGCCTAAGCTCATGGGCTTGCCAAAAAATCGACGGAATAGTCTACTACACACAGGTGGGCAAACTTATCTGCCGCTATGCCGACGGCCACGAGGCTGAAGCGACTTCGATCCAGAAACTCCGCGAATTGGCCGGTAACGAATACTTGTCTATCGTCTCGGCCGAAAGCCCTGAGGCGTTCCTGCTGACCGACGGCAGCGACCTCTTCAGAGTCGACATCAAAACGAATCATAAGACGACGATATTCACCGGCCCGTACGACGCCATAAGCGTGTCGCCTAGCTCCGGCTGGGTCTCATTCACAGATGGCGACGACCTCTACGTAGCCAACGGTGGGCAAAAGACGCGCGTCAACAAAGAAAAGGAGAACGGCCTGCGTTTTGGCTCGCCAGTCCACCGCAACGAGTTCGGAATTGAGGGCGGAATGTTCTGGAGCCCCGACGGTACGCGGCTCTGCTTCTACCGCAAGGACGAGCGCATGGTGACCAACTACCCGCTGGTCGACGTGACGGCGAGAGTGGGCAAAGTCGTCAACACCCGCTACCCCATGGCGGGCGAGCGGAGCGAAGAGGTCTCGGTGGGCGTCTTCGACGTCAGGGACGGCAAGACTCTCTACCTCAAGACGCCAAGCCCCGTCGACCGCTACTTCACCAACATCAGCTGGAGCCCCGACGGCGACCTTATCGGCGTCGCAGAGGTCAACAGGGACCAGGACCACTTATGGTACAACATATACGACAGCCATACGGGCGAGCTCGTCAAGACACTTTTCGAGGAGACCGACGCCCACTGGGTGGAGCCGTGCGAGCCCGCCCTATGGACCGACGCCACACACCTCGCGTGGCAGAGCTACCGCGACGGCTTCAACCACATCTACCTCTACGACATCAAGACCGCCAAGGCCACTCAGCTCACCAAAGGCGACTGGTGCGTGTGCGGAATCTATGGTTTCGACACCCATAAGAAGAGAATAATCGCCCAGACCAACAGCGAGGGCTACCTCTACCGCGACGTTTGCGCCATCTCTCTCAAAGGCAAGATGACCCGCCTGAGCCCCGAACGTACGGTAAGCTCGGCATCGTACACCACCGGCCAGAGCCTTATCGTAATCAACAGCAGCAGCCCGGCCATGGCCAAAGAGTCGCGCATCGTATCCGTCGACGGCAAAGAAGATATCGTCAACAGCAAGGCCGACCCCTATGCCGGTTTTGCCAAGCCCGAAATCCGCACCGTGGACCTGAAGTCGGCCGACGGCAAGTTCCCCCTCACGGGCCGCATTATCCTGCCCACGAACTTCGACCCCTCGAAAAAGTACCCCATAATAGTCTACGTCTACGGCGGCCCGCACTCTCAACTCGTCAACGGTGGGTGGCTCAACGGCGCGTCGCCATGGATGCTCTACTTCGCGCAAGAGGGCTACATTGTCTTCACAATGGATAACCGCGGCACGGAGAAACGCGGCTCGGCCTTCGAGCAAGTCGTACACCGTCAGCTCGGCGTCTGCGAGATGGAGGACCAGATGA
>JAFPDB010000297.1 GCA_017390085.1 Bacteroidales bacterium
GCGACGACAAGCGCCAGAGCCACTCGGAGCTTGTGGCGGAATCGGACGGCACGTATGTGAGCATCGACAAGGCCATATCGGGCCTCGGCTGCGTCAACAGCTGGGGTAGCCAGCCCTTGGAGAAGTACAGGGTCCGTTGCGAGAACCGCGAGTTCACGTTCCGCCTGACGCCCGGGGCGCGCACCCGTTAGGTCATTGAGGGAGAGAAGTAAAGCGGCGGCCCGGGCCTTGCGTCGGGTCGCCGCTTTAGTATTGGCTGTCGGTAGAAAGAGAGTTGGAATCGCAGGAAAAAAGAAAAGCTCCGAATCTCTTCGGAGCTAAGCTTTTGCTCTTTAGTAGGCCTTGCCTTTTGCCTCGTCAGAAACTGTGAGTTTCTTGCGACCTTTGGCGCGGCGAGCGGCCAGAACCCTGCGACCATTCTTTGTAGACATCCTTTGACGGAAGCCATGCTTGTTGATGCGCTTACGGTTCGAAGGCTGGAATGTCCTTTTCATCGTACGATTACTTTAAAAGATTGAATTCAAATCGGGTGCGAATTTAGCACTTTATCTTGAAAGGCGCAAAAAGAAAGCGTCAGGATTTGGACTTATATCTCTTTATGACGTTGTAGGCCTTGAACATTCCAAGTTCGCCGGCCCTGCTGAGGTCGGCAACGCCCTCGTCCTCCTTTCCGAGGTAGAGCTTGATGATTCCGCGGTTGAAATAGGCCTCGGCGAATTGGTCGTAGATGCCGATGGCCTTGTCGAGCAACTGGAGAGCCTTGTCGAGCTCCTTACGTTGGCAGAAGACGAGGCTCATGTTGAAATAGGCGAACTCGTTGTCGGGTTCAATCTCTGCGACCTTTTGCAGGTCTTGGAGGACGAGGTCGTAGTCGAGGAAAGAGACCTCCCTCCGGATGTTGCGCGCCACGTCGATGTCGCCGTCAATGGGGGCTGCGGCCTCGACGTCCATGTCGCGGATGGTCTCGACCATCTTGTAGCGCGTGGCGGCTCGGTTGAAGAGAGCCACGACGTTATGGGGGTCCTTGATTAAGGCAGCGGAGAGGTCGGTAATGGCGTTATTGTAGTTCATGACGATGGCGTAGAGGGTTCCCCTTAGGATGTAGAGCGACGGGTCCCAGGGGTCGGATTCTAGCCTCTGGTTGACCTCCGCGATTGAGGTGAAGACTCGTGGCGAGACGCCCTCTATTGCCGCGTCGCGGTTGGTCACGACCATCTTGAGGTTGGAGACCTTCGTGGCGTTGAACTTGACGACTGCTGGGCTGTAATATGGCGCGTTGGGGAGGAGGGTGTCGGCGTTGAAGAAGGAGAGGCAGAAAGCTGGCTCCAGGTCGATGGCGATGTCGCGGTCTTGTACACGTCCGCGGATGGTCTCCTTGTTTTCTTGCCTCAACTTGTCGTCGGTGTCGCCGAAGTCCGCCACGACGACCATCTGGTCGTACTTTTTCATGTCGGTATCGTTCTTGCCTCGCGAGCTCTTCTTGTCGCGCTTGGTGCCACCTTTCTTATCGTCCTGAGAGTCTTTGTTTTGCTGGGCGGCGAGTTGGCGTTTGGTCTTTTCCTGCTCGAAAGAGACGGCGGTGTAGTAGTCCTCCTCGGCGCCCTTATTGTCGCCGAGCTGCCTGCGCGCGATGGCTCTTTGGGCGTAGGCGGTGCCGAAGTCGGGGTGTTTTGCGATGATGATGTTGAGGTCTTGCAGCGCGCGGGCTGGCTGGCCGAGCTGGCCGTAGACGATTGCCCTGTTGAAGAGGGTGATGTCGTCGGCTGGGTCGATGGCGAGCGCGCGGGAGAAGTCCTCGGCGGCCTGATTGAGGTCTCCGGCCTCGGCACGCAAGAGGCCCCTGTTCTGGAAGGCGAGCTTGTTTTTCGGGTCGAGTCGCAAGGCCTCGTCGAGGTCGTCCATGCAGCCCCTCAGATCGTCAAGATTGTATTTGGTGATGGCCCTGTTGACGTAGACGAAAGGGTCTTTGGGTCGGAGCTCGGCGAGGTGGTTGTAGCTCTGGAGGGCCGCCTGATAGTCTCGCAACTGGTATCGGAGCATTCCGAGGTAGGTGTAGGCCTCTGGCGAGTAGGCGTTAATCTTGGCGGCCTTCTCGAACTCGTCGAGCGCCGTGGCGGTGTCGCCCTTCTCGACGCACGCGATGCCCCTGTAGAGGAGCGCTGGTACGTTTCGCTTGTCGATGTCGAGAAGTTTATCGTATTGTTCGATGGCCTTGTCGTATTCCTCGAGGTTGATGTTGGCGATGCCGAGATTGAGGAGCAAGTTGACGTTTTCGGGTTCGTAGGAGAGCCCTTTCTCGAAATCGTCTCTTGCGGCGGAGGGCTTGTCTTGCCTGAGGCGCGCGATGCCCCTGAGATTGTAGGCCCCGATGAGGAAGGGGTTGATGTCGAGGGCCACGTTGCAATCTGCCTCGCAGCCCGTAAGGTCGTCGAGGTAGAACTTTGCAATGGCTCGGTAGTAGTAGGGGTCGGCGAGATAAGGCTTGACGATTATGACGCGGTTGAAATACTGGATGGAGAGGACGTAATCCTCGAAATAGAGGGCGTTTCGTCCTACCTGCATCATGCGGTTGGTGTTGACCTGCGCGTGGGACTCGGGTGTCGCGCAGAAGATCGTCGCGAGCGTCAGCGCGGTGAGGGTGAGGAGTCTTTTAGTCGTCGTCATCGTTGTCGTTGTTAAGGAGGTCGTCGGCAAGTGCCCCGAAGCGGTCTGCCTGGTCGTGGTTGCCAATGCGGTCGTTGACGTCTTGCAGGAAGAGCAGCGCGGCCCTGGTCATGTCGAGTCGTAGCGACTCCGTGGCGTCGGCAATGGCCTTCTCGAAGGACTTTTTTGCGGCCAGCGCCCTTGCGCGGAGCAAGAGGGCCTCGGCTATCTTGGTCTTCTTTCGCAGGCTTTCGCCTTTTAGGGCGATGTCGAGGTCGGCAATGGCGGTATCGTAGTCGGCGGCGTCGAAGGCGATTCGCGCGCTAAGGAGCCTGGCCTCGGGGTAGTCTGGCGCGAGAGCGATTGCCTTATTGAGATTGGCTCTCGCGGCCCTAAGGTCGTCGTACTTATGGACACACTCGGCGGCGAGAAGGTAGTACTCGTAGGCGAACTCGAAGTTTTTCTCCTTCATCCGCCGTTGTTTTTCGAGCAAGTCGTCGATTTGCCCATGTAGCCTGTCGATGAGCGCGAGGCGCGAGGCCACGTATCGGCGCAAGACCGGGTTGCGCAGCTCCTCTGGGCGAAGCGCGAAGGCCTCGAAGGCGTTGTCGACGGCCTTGAGGAAATGCCGCGAGCGGAAGTCGGCCGAGGCCTGGCGTGCGAGGTTGCCCGCCCTTGCGGCATCGAGTTGGGAGTTTATGAGCCGCTCGTTGTTGGCTCCATAGGAGAAGTTGCGTACGGAGACGCTCGCCCGGATGTCGGACGGCGCGACGGGCTTGCGCAGCACGATTCCCGCTAGGGTGCGGCATCGGCTCAGCGCGACGTAGAGCTGTCCGCAGGCGAAAGCCCCTCGCCCGAGGTCGATAATCACGCGGTCGAAAGTGAGTCCTTGGCTTTTGTGTATGGTTATGGCCCAAGCGAGTTTGAGGGGTATTTGCGTGAAAGTGCCGAGAAGTTCGGTCACGACCTTGTGCCTGACCTCGTCGTAGCGGTACTTGACGTTTTCCCACAAGACGGGCTCGACGAAAAAGAGGTCGGCAGGCTGGGGGTCGTCGTCCTCGCGTTTGTCGGCAAGGGGGTCGTCTTGTTCCTGATTATCATCGTTTTGGACACGCACCCAGACGCCGTCGTCGGCGACCTTCTCGACTCGCCCCACCGTCCCGTTGAACCATCGCCCTTCGTTGTCGTTGCGGACGAAGACCACTTGGGCTCCGGTCTTGAGGGTGAGGGTGCGATTGGTGGGCATCGATGACTCGGGGAAATCTCCCTCGACAGTGCCCTCGAAAACTGCGGGTTCGGAATCGAGCTCTTCGAGTCGGCGTGTGTTGAGTTGGTCGGTTGCCGCGCGCGTGGAGGTGAGGGTCATGTAGATGTCCCCCTCCGGGGGTGTGAAATCTTTGTCGACTCGGCTGTTGATGAGGTCGATGTCGGCCTGGTCGACTTGGCCGACTCGGATGCGGTCGAGCAGGGAGAGGAAATCGGCCTCCTTTTGGCGGTAGACTTTTTGAAGTTCGACCTGGACAAGTTTGGCGTAGTTGAAGACGGCCGCTCCGAAGAAGTAGGGGGTGGTGTAGAAACGCCTGAGTATGTCCCACTCCTGGCCCGTGACGACGGGTTCGAGCTGAAAAGCGTCGCCGACCACGAGCAGCTGTTTTCCGCCGAAGGGCATCATCTTCTTGGGGTTGTAGATGCAGAGAATCCGGTCGACGAAATCGAGCACGTCGGCTCGGACCATCGAAATCTCGTCGATTACGATAAGCTCGACCTCACGCAGCAGCTTGAGCTTGTCGGAATCGTATTTCTGCATCTCCTTGACCCGTGCGGAGGTGGAGTAGTTGACGTCGTCGAGCGCGAAGGGTTGGAGTGGGATTTTGAAGAATGAGTGGAGCGTCACTCCTCCGGCGTTGACTGCGGCGATGCCCGTTGGGGCGAGGACGACGGTTTTTTTCTTGACGTTTTGGACGATGTGGCGGAGGAAAGTGGACTTGCCCGTTCCCGCCCTTCCGGTCATAAAGACCGAGGTTGCCGACTCGTTTATGAGTCGCCATACATTTTGGAACTCCTTATTATCCAGCTCAATGTCCAAAACCTCAAATGATTTCGCCGCCCCTTGAGCCTTTGTAGACCCCCCTCTTGAAGAGGGATGATTTGTCGCTCTTGTCTTTTTTGCCGAAATAGTATGTGACGTCGATTATGGGCCAGATTGCGGCGTTCTTGTCGACGCGCGCATAGTTGCCGAAGCTGGTCAAGAAACCGAGTTTTGCGCTTAGCCTGCTGTGGAAAAAGTATTCGCCCTCGCCTTGGAGCTCGACGGCATGGTGGTGTGAGAAGGATCCGAAATGGTAGGCGATTCCGCCATGGAGGAAGAGCCTTGCGTTGATGCGGCCGTCGGCCCAGAACTTGAGCCTGCCGCGCCATCCCGTCCCGGTGAGGGTCTCGCCTCGGTTGGCGAGGAAGTGGAAACGGACTTGGTCGAGGTCTGGGGCGTCGGAGAAGTTGTAGCCGAAATAGCATCCGAGTCCGGCCGTCAGTATGAGGTAGGCTGAGCCGTCGGAGCAGTTCATGTCGCTGAACCAAGCCCTGGAGAGCAGAATCTCATGTCCGAGCTCGAAAACTGTCGGGATGTCGGCGGTGTCGGAAATGACTCTCGAGACGCCAAGGGATTGCGCGAGCGACATTCCGGGGTAGGCGTTGGCGGCGTCGAATCGGGAGGCGAGGAACCAGCGCTTGTCGAAGACTTTCCAAAGTGCTTTGACGTAGACGACTGGGCGGAGGACGTCGAGGGCGAGATATGTGGAGAGTTCGACCTTCTCGGAGAGCCCGTAGCGCGAGGCGGAGAGCAGGGAGACGTTTCCGGCTTGGCGATAGGAGACATTGGCGGCCTCGGCGTGCCAGAGCTGGTCGTCTCTCATGCCGGCCTTGATTCTCTCTATCTGAAGGCTTTTACGTTTGCCGTGATCGTCGCCTTTACGAGGGTTGTAGACGTAGCCTTTTTCGCCCATTTCTATTTGGGCGGCTACGGGCGCGGCGATGAGGAACGCGAGCGCGAGCGTTAGGAGCCTCAGGGGGTATGGCATTGGGGGTGGGCGTTGTTACTTGGAGATTTTGGCCATGCCGGCGTAACGGTCGGCTTTATTCTTGGGGACGTAGATGACGAGCTTCTGGCCAACTCGTATCATGCTGCGGCGGATGTTGTTCCAGTAGATGAGGTCGTTGACTCTGACTCCGAAACGTTTGGCTATGGAGCCCGGGACGTCGCCGTTGCGGACGGTGTAGACGAGTTTGGCTTTGCCGTCGGGGGTTCGTCCGGCGTAGACTGCGCCTCGGGTGTCGGTAATTTTGACAATCTTGTTGTCGGGGAAGTATTTGGCTCTGTCTCGGGCGTATATGGAGTCTTCTCTGGCGGCGAACTGGAACGTGGCGTCGACGGGGAGGGTCAGGGTGTAGGTTTTGCCTTCGATGGCGGGTATGACGTCGTGCTTGTATTGCGGGTTGAGCTGTCGGATGACGTCGGTTGGGATGCCGAGGACAGATGTCACCTGGTTGAAGTGGAGGGGAGAGTAGATGACGACGGTGTCGGTTGGGAGTATGGCCTCGTCGTCGTTGGGGAATATGTTGTGCTCTCGGGCGTAGGTCATGGCGTAGGCGGCGGCGATGAACGCGGGGACGTAGCCACGGGTCTCGCGGGGAAGGTTGTAATAGATTTTCCAGAAATCCTTGTGACCTCCGGAGCGTGCTATGGCCCTGTTGACGTTGCCAGGCCCGCAGTTGTAGGCGGCGATGGCGAGGTGCCAGTCGCCGTACATGTTGTAGAGCTCCCGGAGGAAGACGGCGGCTGCGGCGGTGGCCTTAGCAGGGTCGCGCCTTTCGTCGACGTAGCTTGTCACGTCGAGTCCGTATCGTTTGCCGGTGTAGTACATGAATTGCCAAAGGCCCGAGGCACCGACCCTGCTGAGGGCGTTTGGGTTGAGGGCGCTCTCGATGATGGCCATGTATTTGAGTTCGAGGGGCATGTCGTTGGCGTCGAGTATTTGCTCGAACATGGGGAAGTAGTAGTTGGAGAGGGTGAGCATCCTCTGGACGAGGTATCGGCGTCGGACGACGTAGAGTTCGATGAAGCGCCTGACCTGGTCGTTGAATACGAGCGGTATGGGCGACATCATGGCCTGTAGCCTGTTGACGAAGACGGAGTCCGGAATTCCGGCGATGAGGCTGTCGGCGAGGGCTACGGAGTCTGGGACGAAGTCGTTGGTGACGGGTCTTGTCCTGGTATACCAAGCGGAGATGAGGCTGTCGACCTCATGTCGCGGGAGTTCGTTGTTGTATTGTATGGAGTCTGGTGCCGTCTCGAGCGCGGTGGAGTCGGCGATGGCGGCCTCTTCTTGCGCGATGGCAGGCGTCGAGAGGAGGGTGATGGCGATTAGGAGTGAGAGTTTAGCGTGTGCCAAAGGGTCAGATGTTGAAGAGTTTTTGTTGAACGGCGTCTTTGTAGGACTTTCCGATGGGGACGTAGGCCTCTATGCCGTCAATTTTGAGTTGCGCCCCGTAGAGGGCTTTGATTTTGTCGATACGGACGATGTAGGACTTGTGGATTCTCATGAAGAGCGATGCGGGGAGTGTCTCTTCGAGGTTTCGCAGTGACTCGAGTGTTATGACCTTCTCGATTTTGTCGGGTCCTTGGGTGTAGATGGCGACGTATTCCCTGAGGCCTTCGATGTAGATTATGGAGTCGATTTTGATGCGGAGAATCTTGTGGTCCGCCTTGACGATGAGGATTCCGTGGTTGGGGTCTTGTTGCTCGTTGTGTTGCTCTGCGGCGGGCTGGTGTGGCTGCGCGTGTGACCTTATCTCGGCGAGTCGTTGCATGGCTTTGCCGACGGACTGCATGAATCGGTCGAAGGAGAAGGGTTTGAGGAGGTAGTCGAGCACGTCGAGCTGGTAGCTCTCGATGGCGTAGTCGGAGTAGGCAGTGGTGAAGACGACGAGCGGCCTGGCGGGGAGCATCTTGAGGAAGTTGAGGCCGGTGATGTCTGGCATCTGGATGTCGAGGAACATGAGGTCGACGCCTCCTTGCTGGATAAGCGGGAGGGCCTCGAGTCCGGATTTGCAGTTGGCGACGAGTTCGAGGTTAGGTACTTTCTCGATGAACTCCTTGAGCAGGATTCTTGCGGGGAATTCATCGTCGACGATTATGCATCTTATTTTGTTGAGGCTGTCCATGTTTCTCGTTGTTGCAAAAGTAGTAAAAAAGGGTCTTATGAGGCGAAGGTGTCGATTTTGAGGAAGACCCCGAACTCGGTCTCAGTCTTGTCGATTTTCATCTCGTAGCGTGAGGGGTAGAGTATGTCGAGCCTCTTTCGGACGTTCTCGACTCCGATGCCTCCGACGACGTCTTTGTTTATGGCGATGGGCGGGAGGGAGTTTCGGACTTGGAAGACGAGTATGGGGCCGAGCGTCTTGACGGAGAGTTGCAGCCATCCTTTTTTTGGGTTGTCGATGTTGCCGTGCTTGAAGCTGTTCTCGATGAATGGGATGAGTATCATCGGCTCAATCATGAACTCGTCGTTGCAGCCGGAGGTGTCGATTCGGATGTTGAGGTCGGAGTCGTTTTTTAGTTTTTGGAACTCGATGTAGTTGTTGATATATTCGATTTCCCTTTTGAGTTTGACCTTCTTGTTTTCGCTGTCGTAGAGCGTGAAGCGCAGCATGTCAGAGAGTTTGAGTATCATGTCGGGCGTTCGTTCGCTCTTGATTATGGAGAGTGCGTAGATGTTGTTGAGGGCGTTGAAGAGGAAATGTGGGTTGATTTGCGTTTTGAGGAATTTCATTTCGAACTCGATGTTCTGGTGCTTCATGTCGATCTCCCTGTTTTTTACGCTTTTCTCACGGAGGTAGAAGGAGTAGAGGGTGCTGACGAAAAGCATGCCGACGAGAGGGAGGAGCCATCGGAAAGGTATTCCTGGAGTGTTGGCGAGGGACTGCGGGTCGGTGTATTCCTGCCAGGGCTCGAGTAGGCGCATGACGAGGAGTGTGGCGGCCATGAGCAGGAGTATGTCGGCGAGGTAGCGGGGGTAGCGTCCGCGGAAGAGGTGTCGGGGTGCGAGGACGTGGACGTTGACAATGAAGGCTGCGGCGCTGACGATGATCATCTTGAAGAGGAAGGGAGTGAAGTCGAGTCCCCCTTTGAGGAGTGATGGCGCGGCGAATATTATGGCGAAGCCTATGACGATGGCGGCCTCGACGGTTCGTTTTTTGCGCAGTCGCTTTTTGTCAGAATCCATTTTTGGTGTTCTTGTTAGTGAGTTGGAAAGTAACGAGAAAACCCCTCGTCTACCGTGGTATGGGTTAGGAGGGGTTTTGCCGTCGTGGTATGTTGTTGTTAGTCTCTTGTCTCTCGGAAGGCTTGGGGCTCGTAGGCCCATGTCTCGTTGTAGAAGGTGCCTCCTGAGCCTGTGACTGTCATGTCGTTGCTGGCTCCCGTGGTGATGTAGGGTATGTCTCGTGCTCCTTTGCCGTCGAGGTCGCCGTGGAGTGTGAAGGCTACGCTGAAGATTCGGAAGCCCCCCTCGAAGTTGCCTCGTGGCATCCAGTAGTCGTATTTGGGGTTGTATTGCCAAGTTGTGGAGGAGGAGCCTCGGAGTGTGGAGCCCATGGTGATGTATGCTCGGCAGTCGTCGGTTCCGTCGTCGGCGACGAAAGCGGTTGCTCCGTAGCGAGCGAGGTCGCCATAGGCGTCGTCGAAGGTGTCGTAGGATTGGTCTTTGCAGTTGCGGAGTGATTGCCAGGTGTTGGTCTCGGGGTCGTATCGCTGGAAGGATTCGGTGGGACCTCCGTTGTTGCCACCGAAGACGTAGCCGTATGCTTTGCCGTCGACGTGGCAGACGAAGGAGGTTGCACGTGTCCGGGGTACGCCGATGCTTTGGATGGCGGTCCAAGTCTTGCCGTCGAATTTGTAGAAGTCGCCGAGGATGTTGTTGTCGTAGTCCTCACCGCATCCGACGTAGGCGACGTTGTCGATTACGAATGCGACGGCGTAGCGTACGGCGTCGCCGGGGTAGGTTGGGGCTTTTTCCCATTTGTTGGTTTTCGGGTCGTAGGACCAGAAATCGTTGAGGTAGTTTTCGCCGTCGTAGCCGAGTCCGACGTATCCTTTGCCGTTGATGGAGAAACCGACGGCGCCGTTGCGAGCTGCGGCCTCACGTGGCATGGAGGCGACTGCGATGTTGTAGGGTACGTTCTCCTTGTAGTATTTTTGGGTGGTCGCTGCTTTTGCGGTGTCGGTTTCGGAGTAGAGTTTCTCGTAGCGCGCTGTCCAGCTTGGTTTTCCTTCGGAATTGAGGCAGACCATGTAGAAGTCGCGGAAACGCTCCTGCTCTTCGGTCTTGTTGGTGTTGGCACCTGTTCCGATGAAGGCGCAGAGTGTGTCGCCTACGGTCATTTGGAAGCATACGGCGCCTCCTCGGGGGACTCCGGGGAAGTAGCTGTAGGTTTGATAC
>JAFPDB010000298.1 GCA_017390085.1 Bacteroidales bacterium
TAACGCCCGCCGCCATTGTTGGAAGCGGGATTTGCAAGACCCCCGACGACTTTGTGAAGCTGGCGCGGATGCTCGACAAGGTGGCGCACGACATTGGCGTGAACTTCCTTGGCGGCTTCTCGGCCATAGTGAGCAAGGGCATGACCACGGCCGACGAGCTCTTGATCCGCTCCTTGCCGCAGGCTTTGGCGACCACTGAGCTTGTTTGCTCGTCGGTGAACGTCGGGTCGACCAAGACTGGCATCAACATGGATGCCGTACGCCTTGTGGGTCAGACGGTTAAAGACATAGCCCTCGCCACGGCCGAGCGCGACTCATTCGGTTGCGTGAAGTTCGTGGCATTGTGCAACGCTCCCGACGACAACCCGTTCATGGCTGGCGCTTTCCATGGCGTTTCGGAGCCCGACGCGGTCATAAACGTGGGCGTATCGGGCCCTGGCGTTGTGAAGCACGCCCTTACGCACGTCCACGGCCAGTCGTTTGAGGTTTTGTGTGAGACGGTGAAGCGCACCGCGTTCAAGATTACGCGCGTCGGGCAGCTCGTGGCTCAGGAGGCTTCCCGCCGACTTGGTGTCCCTTTCGGCATAATAGACCTGTCGCTCGCCCCGACCCCCGCCATTGGCGACTCCGTGGCCGACATCCTTATGGAGATGGGACTTCAGGCGTGCGGAGCTCCCGGCACGACGGCAGCCCTGGCGTTGCTCAACGACCAAGTGAAGAAGGGCGGCGTTATGGCGTCGTCGTACGTAGGAGGCCTCAGCGGCGCGTTCATCCCCGTGAGTGAAGATCAGGGAATGATTGACTCCGTAAGGGCGGGAGCGTTGACCATAGAGAAGCTCGAGGCCATGACCTGCGTATGCTCCGTCGGTCTCGACATGATAGCCATCCCTGGCGACACTCCGGCCACGACCATCGCGGGCATCATTGCCGACGAGGCCGCCATCGGCATGATTAACCAGAAGACGACGGCCGTCAGGATTTTGCCCGTTATCGGAAAAGGCGTTGGCGAAGAGGCCAATTACGGAGGTTTGCTCGGCTATGCGCCAATCATGCCCGTCAACAAGTTCGATTGCTCAGAATTCGTGAATAGGCCTGGGCGAATCCCGGCTCCCATACATAGCTTCAAGAACTAAGGTTCCGCGAGCGAGAGCAAAACCGCCGTCATCGGGTAGGAAGATTCCTGATGGCGGCGGATTTTGTTTTAGGGACGGGGCGGTATGGCAGGTGTGGCGGCCGCCGAAAGGAAGTGTGGTTTTTATGTCCCCAAGTGTGGCTGTCGCCCTGTGAATGTGTACTTTATGCCCGATTTCCGATGCGCAGTTTTCCTTTCGCCCTCCGTTTTGCGTATATTTGTAAATATTCAAATCAAGATAATGACACATACCGACACAGAGAGGCCGCTTCTGATGATAACCAATGACGACGGTGTCGACGCCCCAGGAATCAGGGTGTTGGCCGAAGTGGCGCTCCGCCACGCCGATGTCGTCGTCGTAGCGCCAGATGGCGGCAATTCCGGCAAGAGCCACGCCTTCACTGTCATGGACGAGCTGCGCGTCCGCAGGTGTGCCGGATTCGGCAGGGCGACTTGCTACGCCGTCAAGGGGACGCCCGTCGATTGCGCCAAGCTCGGTTTCTACGGTCTTATGCCGCGTCGTCCCGCGGCGATCCTTTCCGGGATTAATCACGGCAGCAACACTTCCATAAGCGTCCACTACTCCGGCACGCTCGGAGCCGCCCGCGAGGCCGCCCTTATGGGCGTGCCCGGCATCGGCTTCTCGTTCGCCAACTGTGACGAGAGTGCCGACATGACCGAGGCGGCAAGAGTGGCAGATGCCGTGCTCGACGCTTTTTTCCAAGGTCGTCTGCCAAAGTCCAACTTCCTGAGTGTCAACATTCCACGCGGCACGGTCAGGGGGCTGCGCATGGCTCGGATGTCTATGGGGCGGTGGATTGAGAAGCCGATTCATTACCGTTCGCCGATGGGGCATGAGATGTATTGGCTCGACGGCTCGTTTGAGGATTACGACAAGGCGAGAAACGATACCGACGAGGCCGCCATAGCCCAAGGTTGGGCCAGCATAACGCCTTTCATGATAGACGTCACGGACTACGACGTTCTCAACGAAAATATCGATTTCCACATAAACCTTTAGGAACATGACTATCGATAAGACATGGGCCGGCTTCGTAGTCGGGCTCGTCATGCCCGTCATAACGACGCTCCTTTTCTTCAAGTTCGCATACCATGGACAGTTGCCGCTCTTCGATTTCCTTGCGCAAATGATGACAATCGGCGGGATGGGCATGTTGCTTGCTGTCAGTTGCTTGCCCAACTTGGCGCTATTCACCGTTTTGGCTTACACCGACAGGCTTAAGATCTCGAGAGGCCTCTTTCTTGCCACGCTCATCTACGCTTTCGCAATCGTCGTCGTCAAGTTCGTCTTGTAAAAGAATCATGAAATACTACATAATTGCCGGTGAGCCGTCGGGCGACCTCCACGGCTCCAACCTGATGAAGGCGCTGCAAGCCCAAGACCCTGCGGCCGAGTTCCGTTTTTGGGGTGGCGACCTTATGACGGCAGTGGCGGGAACGCTCGTGAGGCATTATCGCGATACGGCCGTCATGGGCATTTGGGACGTGCTGACCCACCTCGGCAAGATAAGGGATAATTTCTCTTTTTGCCGAAAGGACCTTAAGGAGAACCGCCCCGACGTGCTTATCCTGATCGACTACCCTGGTTTCAACCTCCCCATGGCCGAATGGGCGCACAAGCGCGGCATCAAGGTCTTCTACTACATATCGCCAAAGGTCTGGGCTTCAAAGGAATACAGGATAAAGAAGATGAGGCGGCACATCGACAGGCTCTACTCCATCATGCCGTTTGAGCCCGCGTATTTCAAGAGCCGCGACCTCGGCAACGTCTTCTATTGTGGCAACCCCGTGATGGATGCCATAGCCCAGCGGCCTCACGCCGACGAGCAGGAGGACGAATTCAGGGCGCGTTGCGGCCTCTCGTCCAAGCCCATAATCGCTCTGCTCCCCGGAAGCAGGGTTGCCGAGCTGAAATACAACCTGCCCGAGATGATGAGGCTCACCCGCGAGTTTCCCGACCATCAGTTCGTCATTGCGGGCGCGCCGTCGTTCAAGGCCCCTGACTACGACAAATACGTGAGGGGGTACGACGTAAAGGTCCTTTTCGGCGAGACATACGAATTGGTAAGGTTCGCCAGGGCGGCCGTCGTCACGTCGGGGACCGCCACCCTCGAGACGGCTCTTTTCCGTTGCCCGCAAATCGTGATGTACCTCATGTGGGGCGGCGGGTTTAGCGATTGGGTGGCGCATCTTTTCATCAAAGTGCCATACATAAGCCTCGTCAACCTGATTCTCGGCAGAGAGTCCGTCTCCGAGCTCTTCCAAAAGAAATACTCCTACGA
>JAFPDB010000299.1 GCA_017390085.1 Bacteroidales bacterium
AGCTCCGCCTCGGCGTTGTCGAATCCGGCCAAGGCGAGTATCTTGGAAATCATGACCTTGTATTCGGCAATGATGCCGGCTCCGCGCTCCGACTCGTCAAAATAGTAGTCGCGGTCGGGCAGTCCGATGCCAGCCTGCCAAAGCTCGCTTATGTTGACGGAGCTGTTTTCATAGTCAGGCGTGCGGCCGAAGGAGAATAGCGGGTTGGCGATGAAGACGTGCATCGTGCCGAGGGTTTTTGCGAACTCGGCAGCATCGGCGAACTTGGCCGCGCGCGCCATTTCGATGTATGGCTTGATTGGCTCAAGGCCCTCCTTGTCGCGGCGGACAGTATCCATGCCGAGCTTGAAGAGATCGCCTATCTTCTGGGCCTCGGTGCCCTTGGGGGCGTTGGCGTCCTTAGCCTCTTCGACAATGGCATGCAGGTTGTCGATGCTCTGCTCGTAGAGCATATCGAAGGCGCCGTAGCGCGCGCGGTCGCCTGGCACCGGGTGTTGGGCAATCCATCCGCCATTGGAGGCCTGATAGAAATTGTCCTCCAGGCGGACAGTAGAGTCTTGGTCGGCGGCAGTGAAGTGCGCCACACCGTCGGCCGCCCCATTGCCTGGGGCACAGCTGCCCAGCGCGCCTGCGGCGACACCAAGCAACATGATTTGCTTTGCTTTCATTTCTTGAGTGTTTAGAGTTTTATCTTGGTTTAAGCACATGATGCAAATCTAATACTTTGGGTATTCATTTAGACCCTCTCGTTGTTAAATTATTCTTAAATCGGACAAGAAAAGCTCCAATCCTTAACAAGGCGGATGAATATTATGAACGAATGACACTTCGGGTGCAACGACGATTTACTAAATAAAACAAGGCTCGTCGGCTCTCGGTCATGGGAACGCATTCTTTTTCGTAAATTCGCGCTGTCAAGAGAGCGCGCCAATATGCCGCGCCAAGCGTCGACAGATGAAAAAACGCTCACACAACATCCTCACGATGCTGTCCGCGACACTGGCGGCGGCATTTGCGTTGGCGGCCTGCAATGCCGAGGACGACATGCAGCTATCGTACCAGCATACGGTCCAGGCGGGCCTCTACTCCATGCACACCCACAACGACACGACGCTCACACAAGTACAGATTTTCGGCATTGGGCGTGAAGACTCGCTGCTCTACGACGTCGAGACCATAGGCAAACTTTTCCTCAACCTCAACCTGAGCCGCTGCACTACGGAATTCGTGTTTTGCACCCAGACCCTCCAAGACGACATTTTCTTCACATACCGGAAGCAGAAAGAGCCAGTATCGGGCAGCTCGGGCATCGCCATGGAGCTTACGCTCGACTCCGTTGGCCACACAACGACATTCATCGACTCTATTGCCATCGTAGAGTCCAAAATCCGTTATAACGAGAGCCTTGAGAACATCCAGATATTTGTTTATTAGCCTCATCCTCACGGCCATATTGTCAGGCCAGGAGGCCGTCGCCCAGCAGGATGGCACGGCAGCGGGCGAGAACTCGTCGACAGCCGCCGGCGAGGAGCGCGAGGCGAGGAAGGAGCCCAAGTTCGTCGTCGTCAAGGACCAAGGCCTCTCGCTCGGCGTCGACTTGTCGCCTTTCATAATCCGCGCCGTAAAAGACGAGCGCACTGGATTTTGTGTCGTCGGCCGCTATGGCGTCAAGAACCGATGGTTCGCGGCCGCGGAGGTCGGTTTCGAGCATATCAAGTACTCGAAGAAAAACTACGACTACAAGTCGAACGGCTCGTATATCCGCGTCGGCATGGACTACGACATTTTCAACTCTGAAGACTTCCCGACCAACGACAACATCTTCATAGGCCTGCGCTACGCCTACGCGTGGCAGCAGCACGAGAGTGGGCAATTCACCATTGTCGACGACTATTGGGGCGACTACAAGGGCACGGTGGGCAAGACCTCCGTCAACTCCCACTCCGTCGACGTCGTGGGCGGAATACGTTGCGAGATGTTGCGCAACCTCTATATGGGATGGACGTTCAGGTGCCGCTTCCTCCTGGCCTCGCAACACTCCGACGACCTCAAGCCTTACGCCATAGCTGGCTACGGCATCTACGATAACAAGGTATGCATCGGCTTCACCTATACCGTTGAATATCAGATACCTTTCAATAAATTAGGCAAGAAGAAATGAAACGAGCTTGCGTTTTTTGCGCCTCGAGCCCCAAGATTCCCCAATCGTATATTGACGCCGCCAAGCGTCTCGGCGAGCTGCTCGTCGAAAACGGGTGGGGCATAGTCTACGGCGGCGGTAGCGTCGGCCTGATGGGCGCGGTTGCCGACGCGGCATTGGCCCGCGGGGGCGACGTGGTTGGCGTCATCCCGACTTTCATGGTCGAGGTCGAGTGGCAGCATCCGGGCGTAAAAGATATGCGCCAGACGGCCACCATGAGCGAGCGCAAACGCCAAATGATTGAGCTGAGCGACGCCATAATCACCCTCCCGGGCAGCTCCGGCACAATGGACGAGTTTTTTGAAGCCATGGCAGACAAGAAACTCGGAATGTATGGCAAGCCACTTATCTTGCTGAACACAAACCATTTCTTCGACCACACCATTGCCCAAATGGAGCGCATGGTCGACGAGCAGTTCATGAACCGCAAGCATATGGACGTCGTGTCCGTCGCGCAGACGCCCGAGGAGGCCATAGACCTCATCAACGCCCCGAGCCGGCAGACATTGAACCTGAAAGATGCGGCCGTAAGATAGACGACGAGAATGGAGACCCCGACCTTGGCACAACAGAACGTCGCCCCCCAAGCGACAGCCGCCGACTCAGCCATGGCGAAGGCCAAAGCCTCCGCCATGGCCGCCATACGCCGGCGCGAAAAGGCCGACCAGCTGACCCTAAGCCAGGCCGACTCCGCGTTCTTCTTCACAAAAGACACCACATTTGAGCTGATTTGCCGCCACGAGACCGACATCACGGCCCTCGTCGAAGCCACTTCATGGGCAAAGAGACATGAGGACATAAGCGGCGCCCCGATGGCGACGACCGAGAAGCCCACACTTAAAGAACTCCCCATGCGGGAGCGCGGCACGACGGCGTTGCGCCCCTACGCCGACGTAGTAGTGGGGCTCACGCTGCTCATCGTCGTCATATTGGGCATAATAAGCTCAACGACAACGTCGTTCGTGACGGACCTGCGGGGTTTCTTCAACGGCTCAAACGGCTGGAGCAGGCTCCGCAAGGCAAACGAGGGGCACACGAACTTCGCCTTCGTATTGCTCGACGCGGCTTTCGTTATCGCGCTGACGACCTTGGCTATGGAGGTGGCCGTCATGACGCGCTCGCTTGAAGTCTCGACCAACGAGTCCGTACTCATAGCGGCAGGCGAGCTTGCGGCGGGGATTTGCCTCTTCTACGCGGCCAGGGCGTTCTTAGACAAGGTGATAGGCTACGCATTCATGGAGGAGGCGCTCATGAGAAGAGTAGCCCTGAACCGTCACGCGAGCCGCGCGACGATAGGCATAGTCCTCACGCCAATCGTACTGGCCATGCCTTTCGTCTCGGGCACGGCTTGCGACACGATGTGGAAGGCCGCCATTGGCATAATTCTGCTCGTAACGGCTTGGCGCATTGCGAAGTCCGCAAAAATAAATTCAACATCGCTGCCGTCGATTCTTTACTTCATTTTGTACCTTTGCATAGTTGAAATCGCCCCTGTCGTATGTATTGCGAGAGTCGTGATGCTGATGAATGTCACAACAGATTAAAAGGCAAGCATAGTTACTGAGAATCAGGCGACAACACACTCTATCCCTTATTGACCGAATCCCAATTATCAAACCATAACTGAAAAAAGTACCGCATTGAAAGTTCGTAAAATCCTCGTTTCACAGCCTACACCGACCGACCCCAAATCTCCCTACTTCGACCTGGCGAACACCTACGGTTTGACTGTTGAGTTCTGCCCCTTCATCAAAGTTGAGGGCATCGACGCGAAGACCTTCCGCAAGCAGAAGGTCGACATCTTGTCCTACACGGCCATAGTCTTCACGAGCAAAATTGCAGTTGACCACTTCTTCCGCCTATGCGGCGAACTGCGCGTGGCAATCCCCGAAACAATGAAATATTTCTGTATCTCGGAGTCGATAGCCGTGTACTTGCAGAAATACACAGTCTACCGCAAGCGGAAGATTTTCCATGGCGTGAACAGATTCCCCGAGCTTGTGGACGTCATGAAGAAGCATAAGGACGAGAAGTATCTCGTGCCGCTGTCGGATGTCCATAAGGACGAAATCCCGACGCTGATGGACAAGATGAAGCTCACATACAAGATTGCGACATTCTACAACACGGTAAGTTGCGACCTGAAGGAGGTCAAGATTGACGACTACGACTTGATCGTGCTCTTCAGCCCTCAGGGCATCACTTCGCTCAAGGAGAATTTCCCCGACTTCAATCAGGGCGACAAGCTCATCGGGGCGTTCGGCCCTCTGACGTGCAACGCCGTGACGGAAGCAGGTCTTCGTCTTGACATCAAGGCCCCTACGACCGAGGCACCCTCGATGACTGGCGCAATAGAGAACTTTATCAAGGCTAACAAGTAGGCAACTCCCCACCCCGTTTACTCGACAATACGAGAGAGAGCGGCGGACATTTGGCATTTGGCCATTGTCCGCCGCTCTTGTTTTGCTTCCGCGGGGGGAACGCCCCGGGTCAGAATCTTACGCCCATGAAAGAGACGTCGTCAAACTGGTTCCACTCGCTCTCGGACAGCCGTCCGCCGTCGGTAAGCCAATTCTTGTAGGTCTCCTCGACTTTTTCGTGCTGCTGCTCGATGGGCAAAGCTACTATCGAGTTCATCATTTCGACTACCCTCTTTGTCATGAACCTCTTCATCTTCGGGCCGCCAAAAAGGTCGGCCAGGCCGTCGGAACACATATATATTGTGTCTCCCTGGCCTACCTCGAACTCAATGGATTGGAAGGGGAGGTTGTCGGCGTTGTAGTCCCTATCTCCAATGCTTCGTTTGACCATCGCCTCTTTGAGCTCGACGCCCTCGCTCTCACCGGCCTTGTATAGGTAGACGGGGCGTTTGGCAGAGGCCACGGCTACCTTGCTCGTGGCGCGGTCGAACCTCACGATGCTCAGGTCCATGCCGTCTTTAGAGTTCTCGTCTCCGCTCTGCTGGAGGATGCTTATTAGGTTTACGTGCAGATTCTCGAGCATACTTTCTGCCGAGACGTCCACCGTGTGGTCGAAAATATCGTTGAGAATCGTGGTCCCGATCATGGTCATGAACGCTCCCGGGACTCCGTGCCCCGTGCAGTCGGCGCATACGATCATGTCGATATTGTTCTTTGAGCGCGCCCAATAGAAGTCGCCACTGACGATGTGGCAAGGGACGTAGAAGGCGAAACATCCTCCATTGCCGCATCCTTTGAAGAAACTGAGGTTTGGCAGTATCGACTTCTGAATACGGAAGGCGTAGTTGATGCTGTCTGTAATCTCAATATTCTGCTTCTCAATCTTCTCGTTGTTTTCGGCCAGCTCCTTGTTGGCGTTCTCGATGGCCATGTTCTGCTCTCGGAGCTGCTTGGTTTGCCTGTCGACCTCTTGCTCAAGCATTTGCTTCTGGTTGCTGAGGATACGTTGCCTCTCATGGTCCCTCTTGCGCTTGAAGAGGGTGAAGACGGCCGTAGCGCCAAGGAGGATTGATATGGAGACGAAAATCCACATCTGCCGTTGCGCACTGAAGAGGGCGGCGCGCTGCTCGAACTGTACTTTCTCGTTTTGGAGCTTGTCGACATCCATGACCGTCTGCATATCTTGCACCTGGCTTGTGTAGCGCTGACGGTATACGCTATCGAGCAAGACCATGATACGCTCAGTGAGAGGGTATTCTGAATGGTATTGGCCCAAAGCGTGGGTGGCCCGGAGCTTGGTTTTGAGGACCGTCACCTCGTTGCTTCGCCGTCCGCATTCGGAACAGTAGGCGATGGCCTCGTCGGAATAGGAGACGGCCAGGGCGTAATTGCCCGTCGCCTCGTAATACTTCGCCTTGACGGTGTTTAGCTCAGCCACGTAGAGACCGACGAGCGAGGGGTATTGGGCAAGTAGCGAATCGGCTTGGGCTATATGCGATTCGGCCTCTTCGAAACGCCCGAGGTCGGTCAGGACGTCGACGAAAGCCACCTGCATGAGCAGGGCGTAATCTTCTATGAAGAGATTCTCAAAGACCTCGTTTCCCTCTACACTATTGCGGAACTCGCCGAGCTCCCGCTCGTAGGCGGCTACGTATTTCAGGGCCTCGGCGCGGTTGTCTAGGTGCTGGGCCGACTGCATCCGGTAGGTTTGCAGGTCGAGACGCATCGTGAGGTTGGCGGAATCGTCTTTGGGTATCAGGTCGATGGCTTCGGAGAAATTGGCAATTGCCGTAAACTCGCTATCCATCTCGTTGTTTGCCAGTCCCAGGCCCATAAGCGCGTTGCAACGTACTCGCACGCTGACGTTTTCGCCGTAGATGTCGTGGATGGGCTTCTTGCTTCGGTCGTAGAGGCTTTGCGCGAGTTGAATTGCGGACTTGAAGCGGCCTTGGTCGATGTAGGCTATAGTCTTGACGAACTGCGCGAAACAGACTTGGTAGGAGTTCTTCACCGTATCTGCTGTGGCGACGACGGAGTCGGCAAAAGCTATGCACTCGTCGTACTGGCCGAGCATGGAGAGCATGTTGAGCTTCTGCCCGACGGCGTAGTCGTAGGCCTCGGTATTGCCGGTCTTGCGGGCCTGTGTCATCAGCTGCTCGGCGAAGTGGAGACCCTCGGTCGTTCCGGAAGAGATTTCCGTCATCGCGCGGAGCGAGTCGATGATTTCGTTGTCTTGCCTTTGCTGTCTTGCGAATACTGAGACGCTCGTCAGTAGGAAAATGAGGAATATCGTCTTACGAAGTTGTCTCATCTTTAGAAGAGGATGGAAGTTTCAAAGTATCTTACGCCATTGTCACGGGAGGGCATCCGACAATGGCGATTTCTTTCCGGGCATCGATGCCGACAGTGATTTTGCCGACATTGACTCCACCATAGCCGACTTGGTTGACGACGACCTTGCGGCCGTCGAGGTTGGTGAGGACGTCGGGTTTCTGTAGGAAAGTATGCGAATGGCCACCCAGGATGATGTCTATTCCCGTGGTGTGCTGCGCCAGCCATGGGTCTCCCTCTTGGAGGGTATCGTAGCCGATGTGGGTAAGGGCGACGACAAGGTTACAGCCCTCGTCGTTGCGGAGCTTATTGGCCATCTGTTGAGCCGTAGGGACGATTTCCTTGAATTCGACGCCCTTGCAATTTGGTGGAGAGACGAGCCCCGCGAGCCTGATTCCCAAGCCGAAGACACCTACACGGAAACCTCCGCGCTCGAAGACCTTGTATGGTTTTACGAGTTTTGAGCCGCGCGGGTCGGAGAAAACATAGTTGGAGCAAACGAAGGGGAAATTTGCCGTCTCCATGCAATCGCAAAGCCCTCCGACACCGTTGTCGAACTCATGGTTTCCGATGGTTACGGCATCGAT
>JAFPDB010000300.1 GCA_017390085.1 Bacteroidales bacterium
ATGTTGGCGCCTCAGGCGGCGTGGGACGCTTGCCTGGATGAGATTAGGAAAAACGTCATCGAGACGGAGTTTTCCAAATGGTTCGAGCCCATCAAGGCTTTCGACCTTCAAGGAAGCGCACTGACCATTAAAGTCCCATCGGCATATTTCACCGAAATCCTCGAGAAAAGGTATCTGAACGAGCTTACCGTGGCCATCCGAAAGGTCCTGGGCGAGAAGGCGCAGCTAAAATACATGTGCGAGACGGCCGGCGTGGCCTCTGTCTCGACGCCCAAGACTCAAGGCCCCGAGATGAACGGTGGTTTCGTAGCCAACCCTCCCACCTACGACCCTTTCAAAGTCGTGGCCATGCGCGCATTCGTAGTCGACCCGCAGCTCAACAGCGCCTACACGTTCGACTCCTACGTCGTCGGCGAGAGCAACAAAATGGCCGTATCCGTGGCCGAGCAAGTGGCCAAAGCCCCGGGCAAGACCTCTTTCAACCCCCTCTTCGTGTGGGGAGGACCGGGAGTCGGCAAGACCCACCTCATCCAAGCCATAGGCGCTCAGGCCAAGGCCAACAATAGGGACATGAACGTGGCTTACCTCTCGGCCGACCGCTTCATGAGGCAATACATGGACGCCAACGTAGGCAAGAACATCAACGGCTTCATGCACTTCTACCAGCGCATCGAGCTTCTCATCATCGACGACGTCCAAGGCTTGGCGGGCAAGGTCGGCACGTGCGACGCCTTCTTTCAGATTTTCAACCACCTGCTGCAAAACGGCCGTCAAGTTGTCTTAGCTTCCGACAAGAAGCCGGCCGACCTTACGGGCTTCGAAGAGAGACTGCTTTCGAGATTCAAGTCGGGTCTTGTCGTCGACGTCCAACAGCCAGACAAGGACACCAGGCTCGGAATCGTCAAGGCCAAAGCCGACGCCGACGGCCTCGACCTGCCCGACGAGGTGGCGCAATTCGTGGCGGCCAACGTCAGCGGCAACGCACGCGAGCTGCAAGGCGCCCTCGTCTCGCTCCTGGCCTACTCCACCGTCACGCGCACCGAACTCACGCTCGACCTCGCCCAGAAGATAGTCTCCGAACACGTGTCGCGACCCAAGAAGGAGATGATAACCAAAGAGGGTATCGTCGACGTGGTGTGCGACTACTTCAAGATCGAGCCCGACAGCATCCAAAAGAACACCAAGAAACGAGAGATTGTCGTCGCACGTCAGGTGTCGATGTACCTTTGCAAAAAACTGACCAACGACAGCCTCTCCACGATTGGTAAATACCTCGGCAACCGAAACCACTCGACCGTCGTCTACGCCTGCCGAGCCGTAGAGGGACTTATCGAGACCGACCCTAAGTTTGCCGAATCCGTCCAAGCCATAGAAGACCGGCTAAAGTAACATATCGAGCTACGAAATTGAGGGCGGACCTAACCTGGGCAACAGGAGGTTCGCCCTTTTTCACACCCACACCTCCCCCGACAGACACTTTGATATCAATTGGTAAGCGAAACACCGACTCGCCACTGACAATATGACGCAAAAAGAGGCTCAAAAAAACGAGGCACGGTTTTTGCTGACAGAAGTCTGCGCATTTAGCTGACATAAATGATTACCTTTGTTTTTGGAGTCAGAGCACCCCTGTGCCTACAACAAAAACGTAAGCCCCCAATAAAACTACGATGGAACAAATCACACTCTCAGACGGCGTCCGCAACGCTCTTAATCGTAGTCGTGAAAACGCCCAAAGACTAGGCCACAACTTCATATCCCCCGAACACATTGTTCTAAGCCTTGCTGAAGACCCGGAATGCTCGGCATCGCAAGTGCTGAACGCCCTCGGATTGAAACCCGCCGACGTCGCCAACGCCATGCGTGAGATTTTGGCATCGGCTTCGGCAAACAGCGTCGACATGGGGCAAACCAACAACGTCATGCCCACCAAGTCGACCGAAAGGGTCATGAGGTCCGTTAAACTTGAAGCCTATTCGATGAACTGCCACATGGTCCGCACCGCGCACCTTCTTCTCGCCGCCATAAGGCAAGACGACACCCGAATGAGAACATATTTCGACGACAATGGCGTCAACTACGACAACGCCCACGAACAAGCTGAACGCATCCTCAACATAATGCCCGACAACGACGACGACGGCCCATTCGCCAACCGCGACAACGGCGACGGCCAACGCCCCGCGCAGCAGCCGAACCTGCAAAAGAAGCAATCGCCCAACGGGGGAGACACGCCGATCCTCGACAGCTTCGGCACAGACCTCACCAAGGCGGCTGCCGAAGGAAAACTCGACCCCGTCGTCGGCCGCGAGAAAGAGATTGAACGCATGGCGCAAATCTTGAGCCGCCGCAAGAAAAACAACCCAATCCTGATAGGAGAGCCGGGCGTGGGCAAGTCCGCCATAGTCGAAGGCCTCGCGCTGCGCATTGTGGAGAAAAAAGTGTCGCGCGTACTCTTCGACAAGAGGGTCATGGCGTTAGACATCGCCGCCATGGTGGCTGGGACGAAATACCGCGGCCAATTCGAGGAGAGGCTCAAAGGCCTCCTGAACGAGCTGAGCCAGCATAAGGATGTAATCCTCTTCATCGACGAGATCCACACCATAATAGGAGCGGGAGGCGGAAGCGGCGTCACGCTCGACGCCGCCAATATGCTGAAGCCGGCCTTGGCGCGTGGCGAGGTGCAATGTATCGGAGCCACGACAATTGACGAATACCGCAAGTTCATCGAGAAAGACGGCGCCCTCGAACGCAGGTTCCAAAAGATCATGGTCGGCCCCACTAGCCACGACGAGACAATCACCATCCTCAAAAACATAAAGGACCGTTACGAGGCCCACCACAACGTCACCTACACCGACGACGCCCTCGAAGCGTGCGTAAGCCTCACGGAACGCTACATGAGCGACCGGCAACTGCCCGACAAAGCCATCGACGCCCTCGAC
>JAFPDB010000301.1 GCA_017390085.1 Bacteroidales bacterium
CACGCCGTCTCATCCGTTGCAGGGCGTCGGACTTCCCTTTGCCTATTGTCTCCCACGTTAGCGATATGTTGCTTAACAGCCTGTGTGTCAAGTATTCCATGCATGACCGCAGTTGCTTCGTCAGACAGGTTCATCTTGTGCTTTATTATCAATGTGCCTATCACGACCCAGGCGGGGAGGTTGCCGGCGCCTGTCTTTTCGTTCTTTAGTTTTGACACGTAGACTTTCTCTATTCTGTCCCATGGCAACGAGTCCCCGAGTTTTACCCAACGGTTGTCTTTGGGCAGCCTGCTGAGTGCTCCCTTAAATCCTTCAATGGTGAGCTGGTGTCCCTGCGAATAATACCTCATCTGGATGTGTTTTAACTATTCATTTTACCCATGTATACGTTAAAAACGCCCTGTTTGTTGTTGTTAATTCGTTGATTTTTAGATTTTTATGGTTATTCGGTGGGCCCGATATACCTTACTTGTGGTTCCATGGCTTGCTTTTGTTGTCCAACGCCAGCTCGGCATACATCTGTTAGAGGCGGCGGTTCTCCGCCTCTAACTCGTGCAGCTTCACTACCTGGTTGACTCCATGCCGCTGTACTTTGCCTTCCAGTTGTACAGTGTCGCTTTTGAAATTTCGTGGCTGAGTGCTACGCTGTCCGCATCCACTCCGCTCTCGAGCTCTTTGACGGCTTGCACCATCTCGCTCTCTGTGTGTCGTCTCTTTTTCATAATCGTTACAAATTAAGTTTTTTGTATAATCTGTAACAGTCCGACTTTTTGGGAACCGCGTAATCCGCCGCGCACAATGGCGCGCGTGCGACGCCATTGTGTCGATTTGTCACGACAACCCCCCTTTTCCCGAAAGATTGTATTGCCTCGTGGAGGCTTTTTGAGCTATCTTTACGGCATAAACCACTTCTGATTAATGGAGGCGATTCTCAACATCCTCATGGGGCTGAACGACGTCGTTTGGTCCTATATTGTCATTTTACTTTTGGCCGGCAGCGCCATCTTCTTCACCGTAAGGCTACATTTCGTGCAGTTCCGTCTCGTCCACGAGATGCTCCGCCTGCTTGTCAACCCCGACAAAGTCCGTCCCGAAGACATTGGCCCCGACGAGCTTAGCGAGAGCCTGCCCGACGTCGGCAAGGAGAAGTACATATCCTCGCTGCAAGCCTTCTTCGTCTCCCTGGCCAGCCGCATCGGCACGGGCAATCTTGCCGGAGTGGCGACGGCCATAAGCGTCGGCGGCCCGGGGTCCGTGTTCTGGATGTGGGTCCTCGCCCTGCTCGGCTCCGCTATTGCATTTGTCGAGTCCACCCTCGCGCAGCTCTACAAGAGGAAAGGCGACGGCGCGTTCTACGGAGGCCCCGCGTATTACATGAAGTACGGGCTCAAGAAACCGTGGATGGGCGTGCTGTTCGCCGTCCTGATGGTCCTCTCTTTCGCCTATACGCAGAGTTCCGTGCAGAGCAACACCATTTGCGCCGCTTGGCAGAAAGCTTTCGACGTCGAGCCCGCGGTCATGGGCCTCATGCTCACGCTCATGACGCTCTTCATCATCTTTGGCGGAATACATCGCGTGGCGCGCTTCTCGTCTGCCGTCGTGCCTACGATGGCGGTCGTCTACTTCATCCTCGCCTTCGGAATCGTAATCTTCAACATCACGGAACTGCCACACGTCTTGAAGCTCATCTTCGAGAGCGCGTTCGGCGTGGGGCAGGTGGCCGGGGGCGTGGTCGGCACCACGGTCATGCAGGGGGTCAAGCGGGGCCTCTTCAGCAACGAGGCGGGCGAGGGCAGTACCCCCAACGCCGCCGCCACGGCCACCGTGACACACCCCGTCAAGCAGGGCCTCATCCAGGCGCTCGGCGTCTTCACCGACACGCTCGTCGTATGCACCTGCACGGCCTTCATCATCATCGTCAGCGGAGTCGACATCCACGCCTCGAGCGGAGTCCAGCTTACGCAAGACGCCCTGACGAGCGAGGTCGGATGGTTCGGCACCCCCTTCATCGCCATAATGATTCTCCTTTTCGCCTTCAGCAGCATCGTCGGCAACTATTTCTATGGCGAGATGAACGTCCGTTTCCTGACCGCCAACCCGGCCGTACTTCTCGTCTTCCGTCTCGGCGCCGCGGGCATGGTGATGCTCGGCTCGGTCGTGACGCTCGATTTCGCGTGGGCAATGTCCGACCTCTTCATGGCCCTTATCGTGCTTTGCAACCTCGCCGCCATAGTCATGCTCTCGCGCCACGCCGTCTTCTTGCTGCAAGACTACCGACGCCAAAAGGCCGAGGGCAAAAACCCTGTCTTCCATAAGGAGCAGATGCCCGAGATCGCCGACGACCTCGAGGCGTGGTAGCGACACCTAAAACATCGCCCGAAAAACGGAGACCCTCCTAATGAATGGCCTTTCTCGCCGCCCAAAAATCATTCTCCGCCATCCCCACTCTTGCCATGCTGAAACTTCTTCACACAAGCGATTGGCATCTCGGCCAGACATTCTGCAATTTCGACAGGGCCGACGAGAACGCCCATTTCCTCGCCCAACTGGCCGACATCGTCGGGCGCGAGCAGCCCGACGCCATGGTCGTAGCGGGCGACGTCTTCAACGTCCCCACGCCCTCGGCCTCGGCGCTGCGCCTCTTCACAGAAGGGCTTCTGGCCGTGTGTCGGCGAGCCCCGCTTATGGATGTCTTCGTCACCGCCGGCAACCACGACAGCGCGTATCGCTTGGAGGCCGATAGCGAGCTCTGGCGCGGCTTCCGCGTGAGGGTTCATGGAGTCGTGGCCCCCGACTGCTCCAACGTCGCGGGCTTCGTGCATCGCGTCGAGGGGAAAGCCGTCGTGGCGGCCGTGCCATATTTCAACCCGCGGAGCGTGTCGCCCAACGATGTCTTCGCGACGGTGGACGATGCCGTTAGGAGCGTCAACGCCGACGGGCTGCCGGTGGTCTACATGGCCCATGCGGCATTGTCGGGCTCCGACACCACGGGCCACGACGACCCGATTGGCGGAATGGAGATGGAGGCGCTCGCCACCTTCGGCGTCGAATACGACTACCTCGCCCTCGGCCACATCCACTGTCCGCAGACCCTCAAGGGGAGCGGCGGCAAGGTGCGCTACTGCGGCACGCCCGTGGCCGTCTCGTTCGACGAGCGCTACCCCCACGGCGTGGACATCGTGACCATCTCGCATGGGCTGCCACCCCAAGTGCGCACCGTGAAGATTGAGCCTCTCCGGCAGATGCTGACTGTCCCGTGCGACCCCGTGCCCTTCGACGACGCCTTGGCCCAGCTCGCCCTCCTGCCCGACGATTCCGACGCCTACGTATGCCTCAACGTCCTTGTGGACAAATTCTTGCCCGCCGACGCCCAGGCCAAGGCCTTGGAGGCGGTCCGTGGCAAGGCGTGCCGCTTCTGCAAGGTCAAGGTCTCCCGCCGCGAGAGCGTCTCCGATTCCGAGGCCAAGGTCAACGCCATGCACATGGCTGAGCTCCGCGCCATTGACCCCGTCGACGTGGCCCGCATGACGTGGCGCGACGCCAATGGCGACGACATGGGCGACGAAATCGTGGCGTTGCTCAGAAGCGTCGTGGATGAGGTGAATGAGGCTGAAAAATAGTGCGTTATGAGAATTCTAAAGCTGAAAATACAAAACCTGGCCTCCATTGAGGACGCCGAGATAGATTTCACAGCCTCGCCACTCGCCGATAGGCCGCTTTTCCTCATTACGGGAAATACAGGAACGGGAAAGACCACGATTCTCGATGCCATAACGATTGCCCTTTACGAGAAGACGCCGCGTTTCGAGGAGACCTCCAGAAACGAGAAGGTCAACGACGACGACCCGCTTCTGGGCGACGTGACGACCGGCAACCTCCTGCGCCTCGTCAGGAGGGGCGCCACGTTCGCCAGCGTGGAGCTGGAGTTCGAGGGCGTCGATGGCAACGTCTATGTCGCCAAATGGCAGACGACCCGCAAGACCCGCAGCGACAAGAGGCTCAAAGAGCCCGAAAGGGAGCTCTGGCGCAATGGCCAACGCCTCTCGCTCAACAGGAAGGAGGAGTTGCGGGGCGAGATTCAGAGGGCCGTAGGCATGGATTTTCAGCAATTTACGCAGACTACACTTCTCGCCCAAGGCAGGTTTACGGAGTTCCTGAAGAGCAACGCCACGACAAAGTCCGCCATCCTGGAGAAAATTCTCGGCACCGACATCTTCTCGCAAGTGGGCAGCAGAATATTTGAACGCTACAGCGAGAAGAAGGAGTCGCGCAACGCGTCGAAAGTGAAGGTGGAGAGCATCGCCGTCCTCTCGCCCGAAGAGGAGCAGGACGTAATCCGAAACCAAGCCGAGACACGAGCAGAGCTTAAAGCCATAGCTCAAACCATTGATGCTGAGACTAATAAATACAATTGGCTAAAGAAGTCCGACGAGCTAAAGTCCGACATCGAGAGCGCGCGGCGCAAGGCGGAAGAGGCCCGACGCGTCATCGATTCTGAACAGATGAAGGCGAGCCGCGCCGACGTGGACCTTTGGCAAAAGAGCCTCAAATCCCGCGAAGCCCTTAAGGCGCTGCATGATAGGCAAGAGGAGCTGACCCGCAAGAAGTCCGACGCGGCAACATTCCGCGCCCGATACATCGCCGCCATCGCCGCCCTGCTCTATCAGGAGGAGTCGATTGAAAAGGAGAGCGCCGAACTCAAACGCGTCGACGAGACGCTCGCCCCTCTCGCCCCCCATGAGGTCATGCTTGCCGACGCCACAAACATACTCAACGACATGGCAGTGCTATCCGACAATGCCAAGACCGCGCTCAAGAGCGCCGAAGGCGCTCGCAGCCTCAGGGCGAATGTCGCGGAGCAAGAGAAGCTGCTCGGGCCCGACAAGGCGAAACTCGCCGAGCTGGAGACCGCCAACGCCAAATCCGCGGAAGAGGTGGCCAACCTGAAGAAAGAGGTCGACGCGCGGGCCGCGCTGGGCATCTCGCAAAGGCTCGACAACGCCAACGAAGCCCTGATGAAGCTCGAATCCCTACAAAACGCGCGGCGAAATCTTGACGCCGTGACAAACGAACTGGCTGAGGCTCAACAAGAAAAGGTGCGTGCCGACGAGGCTCTCCCTAAAGCCGCCAAGGAGAAGGAGGAGTGCGGAAAAGCTCTCTCGGCCGCCACGAAAGACTTTGAGGACACTCAAAACCGCATAGGCAACGCCCGGGTCCTAATAGCCATGCTAAAACCTGGCGACCGTTGCCCCGTCTGCGGCGGAACATTCGCGGGCGCCGAGGTTCATTCCGACGGATTCGACGAACTGCTGGCCAGAAAGCGCGAGGCGAAAGAAGAGGCGTCGAGACTCTCCCAGGACGCCGCCGCCGCCCTCTCCGCAGCGCAATCTAAAGCAGAGGTTTTCGAAAAGCGTTTGAAGAACGTTCAAAAGACGTTCGCGGACATGGAGGTGGAGTTTGCCGCCAAGGCCGACGAGGCCATCAAAGCGGCGGCTTCTTGCCAAATCGAGTTGTCCGCCGCCCCGAAAGTCGACGAGGTCGACGCCGCCATGGAGGCGGCCGACAAGACTCGAGAGTCCCTCGCCGCCCGGCAAGACGAGTACGTAAAACTTCAAAAACTCCTCTCCGACAAGCAGCAATCGCTTCTCTCCGCCAACGGGGAGGTTAAGAAACTTCGCGAGTCTATCGACGCGCGTATGCTGGAGCTGAACACCAACCATGGCAAAATCAGCCAGCTCGACGAGCTAAAGAGGTCGTCAGAGGAGAGGCTGAACCTCGGGTGGGAGGCCTTGAGACCCAAGCTCTCCTATGCCGAGCCATTGAGCGTCAAGGATTTGGACGACGTGATGAAACGCCTCATGAGAGACGCGCAGACTTTCGACTTGTGCCAAAAGAGGAAGCGCGAGACGCAAGACAAGCTCGTCGCGCTCCAAAAGGAGGTGACTGCCGCTCGCGAGCAAAAGTCCGAGGTCCTCAGTCTCATGGAAAATGGCAAATGGACGGAGAGCCAAATTGAGCCTTGCGCCGCTGAAGATGGAATCGTGAAAATTTGGACTTCGCTCGCCGCCGACTTCAAGGCTTGGCACGACCAGATAAAAGAGTTGCGGGCTAAGATTGACCAAGATGTAAATCTCGCGAGAGAGCGTCTGGCGGAAGCCGGATTGGCGGATGACGTCGTCGTAGGTCTTATGGCGCGCCTCACCGACGAAGGTGTGGAGGAGCTTCGGAGTGTCATAAACAGCGCCGAGCAGCAGTGCAACGCCGCGGGGCAGCTCCTGGCCAAGGCTACCGACGACGCCAAGGCTCACGAAGCATCGCGCCCTGCGCTTGCCGAGGGCGACACGGCGGCCTCCGTAAGCGGCAGGCTCGTCTCGCTAAAAGAGAATCAAACGGCTGGTAATCAGAAACTCGGCAAGTTGTGCAACCAGATTGAACGCAACAACGAGGCCAAGAAGAGCCTCAACGCCGCCCGGCAGGAGCTGGAGCGTGCGGAAAAGGAACTAGCCGCGTGGGAGAGGCTCAACGCTTTTGCCGGCGACAAGACGGGCAGCCGGTTCCGCCGCATGGCTCTGAGGCTGATAATGAGGGAGCTGCTCTCTTACGCCAACCATCACCTGAAGGCGCTCTCGGGCCAACGTTTCTCGCTCGAGCCGAACGGTGATGACGGCCTCTCGTTCGCCATCCGCGACACGCTCAACTACGACCGCCTCCAGATGCCTGCCAACCTCTCAGGCGGCGAGGGCTTCATTGTCTCGCTCGCCTTGGCGCTCGGACTCTCGTCCATGGCAGGCGGCAACGGGGTGGTGTCGGACATCCTGTTCATCGACGAGGGCTTCGGCACGCTCGACGCCGAGTGCCTCGACAAGGTGATAGACCTTCTGGGCCGCCTAAACGAGAGCGGCAAGAGGGTTGGCATCATCAGCCACGTCGAGGCGCTGAGGGAGCGCATCGCGACTCAAATACGCGTCAGCAGGGTGGGGCAGTCCAGCCGCGTCGAGGTGGTTTAGACCCCTCGAGCCTCTTTTATCGCTTCGTAGGCCGCCTGCACCTCTTTGAATTTTTGCTCAGCCTCGGCTTGCGCCTCGGCGCTTTGGGTGGCGTAGCGGTCGGGATGGTATTTCTTGGCCAGGGAGCGGTAGGCGTCCTTGACCTCGGCGTTCGTGGCGTCGGGGCTTATGCCGAGGGTCTTATAGGCCGCGGCGACGCTGCCTGACGAGCCTGCCGACGATTGGCCGCCATAGTTGCGGTTGTTGCCATAGCCGCCGCCATTGACGTGCAGACGCTCCGCAAAGCGCATGGTGTCGGCCGATGTCAGGCCCATGTAATACGCCAGGTTGACTATGGTCTGCACCTCCGAGTCTGTTATGATGCCGTCGGCCTCGGCTATTTGGCACAAGATGTCGGCAATGCGCAGCCTGTCGGCGTAGGATATCATCTTGCCGATCCGCATGGCGTCGGCGCGCGGGTCGAAGTTGGCGCGCAGCAGGTCGCGCAGCTCAAGCAGGGCCTCACGGGCCTCTTCTTCGCCAAACTGGTTGACGAGAACTCTCTTTACGACGTTCAGCTCGGCGCGCACCACGCGGCCGTCGGCCTTCATGGCCGCCGCCATCACCTTGAGCAGCGCGTGGCGGAACGCTGTCTCGGCGTCGCCGCCATAGTAGCCGCCGCCACGGTTGTTGTCGGGCGTGCTCTTGCTCGACGAAAAGAGTAAGCCCAAAAGGCGGTAGAGGGCGTAGAATATGATTATTTGGCCGATTATGGAAAGCATGTCGATCTATTTGTTTTTCAAGAGTTTGTCTATTTCGATGATTTGAGGGAGGATGAAGTGCCTGTCGTCCGGCGAGACGACGAAATCGGCGCGCCCGGCTGCGACGTCTGTGTCGGCTTGGGCGCGGATTCGGGCTGCGATCTGCTCGCGGGAGGCGGCGTCGCGCGCCATGGCCCTCTCGATGCGCGTCTCGACGGGCAGGCTCGCCACGATGACTTTGTCCATCAGCTTGTCCATTCCGCTCTCGAAGAGAATTGCCGTCTCGCACAGCACCCACCTCTCGCCACTCGCCTCTTGCCTGTCGGCCCATGCCGCGAAGTGGCTTCTCACCGCGGGGTGGACTATGGCGTTGACGGCCGCCATGGCCTCCCTGTCGCCAAAGATTATCGAGGCCAGCCTCTTGCGGTCCAGCCGCCCGTCGACGTAGGTGTCCTGCCCGAAGAGAGCCGTCAGCCCGCCCACTATGGCGGGGTCGGAGTCGGTGAGGCGGTGGGCCTCGGCATCGCAATTGTAGACCTTCACGCCGAGTGCCGCGAAAGCCTTGCCTATGGTCGTCTTGCCCGACCCTATCCCGCCCGTAAGTCCTACCCTGAGCATAGTCTTTTTCTTAGGGGGAAAACGTTTAATGGTCTTTTTCGAGGATGAACTCGGCGAACGACGGCGTCATGGTGACGTTCTCCACGAAGCCCGGCGCGCCGACGAGGTCGAGCCTGACGCGCGAATCCTTGTCGCCCGGCCTTATGCGCCGAAAACTGGCTACAATGCGGAAGGCCTTTTCGTCCGCCATGTCGAACCGGCTCAGCCCGACGGAGAACGTCAGCCTGGCCGAGGGAGGGAAAATGCGGCAGCTGTAACCGCTCGGCAGGTCTACGCCCGTTATCGGGACGTAGATCCGCTTCTCCGTGTACGGCTCGACGTCGTACTCCACCTCGACGTGGTCGGCGTCGGCCGTGGCCGTGCGGGGCAGGAGGAGGGGGAGGCTGACGGTCGTGGTGTCGGAGATGGTCGTGGGCTGCAAGGCAGCCGTCCAGACGGCCGTCAGGGTGTCGAGGATGTTGCTCGTGGCGGTCACGGTCACGCTGTCGGGGCGTACTTTGCGCGGGGCGGAGAGAGTGCGTTGGGGAGAGATGGCGATGTTGTCTCGCGGCACGACTGGGACCCGCCTCTGGCTGACGGTGAGCAGCTGGATCATGACCGTGTCGGTCAGGACGTCAACGATTTTCAGGTGTTCGGGAATCTTGGTCTTCTGACCAGCAAGGCGGCGCGGCACGTAGATTGACCATATTGAGCCGCCCTCCGCGTAGCGGCGCAGGGGCGCGACGGAGACCTCTATTTTGCGGCTGTCGGTCAGGTACATCTTCAGGATGCTGAAACCGTTGCCCTCGATGGTTGTCGTGATGCTCTTGCCCATGTCGGGGTCGGTGACGTAGCCCGTCGGGACGTCTACGCAGTCAATCGCCAGCCGCGTCGTGACGGTGTATGTCTGGCGGAGCTTCTCGACGTGCCAAATGAGCACCGACAAGACCAAGAAGAGCATGAAGACCCTGAAGTTCTTGCCCTTCTTTCCCGAGAACGCGCGCCTGAAGACCTCTTTCATTTCCATACTCCGCCTTGACGGTATAACAAAGATAGTCAATATTTTGGAGGCGACAGTGATTGGCGGCGGGCGTTGTGGGGGGTGTTCGGACGGGGCTGTCGTTCATGATTTGGCAATCCGTCCTCCCCCAGATCCGCGTGTCGGGCAATGGCTGCGCATTGCCGTGGCTGACTGTCTCGCCCCATGTCCCAAAACGGCCTGACGACTGCCGGATGCCATTTTCCTGACAAAAATGCGCCCCTACCCACTTGATAGTCACGGATTATATGACCATCTTCGCGTTACGAAAGTTACGTAACGGTAAACGGGGAACACGATGAAGCCCAACAACCCATTCCTAATAGCTGGATACCATAGTCCGGAATTCTTCTGCGACCGAAAAACTGAGACCGCCGCAATGCTCGACGCTCTGCGCAATGGGCGCAACGTGACGCTGATAGCCCCGCGCCGCATGGGAAAGACGGGATTGATCCGCCACGCGTTCTACAACCTCAAAGAGATCCAGCCCGACGTCGTCACGCTCTACATGGACATATACTCCACTCAATCGCTGGGCGATTTCGTCAGGCTGTTTGCCAACACGGTGTTGGGGCGGCTGGACACCGCGCCACAGAAGGCGTTGAGCCGCATAGCGCGATTCGTCCGCAGCTGCCGCCCCGTGTTCACATTCGACGAAATGACGGGAGCTCCGCAAGTGACGGTAGACGTATCCCCGGCCGAGGAGGAGGCCACGCTCAAAGAGATTTTCGATTACCTCGGCTCGTCGGAAAAGCGGTGCCACATCGCCATCGACGAATTCCAGCAAATAACGGAATATCCCGAGAAAGGGGTGGAAGCCCTGTTGAGGTCCTACATCCAGTTTCTGCCCAACGTAAACTTCATATTCGCGGGGAGCAAACAGCACGTCATGCAGGAGATGTTCGCGTCGTCGAAGAGGCCCTTTTACCAAAGCACTCAGCTGCTCTCCATAGCCACCATCGACCGGGACGAGTACGCCGATTTCGCCATCGGGCATTTTGCCGACAACAAATTGCGGCTGCCACGCGAAGTCTTCGAGGCCGTCTACGACAAATTCGACGGCCACACGTGGTACGTGCAGAACGTCCTCAACCGCCTCTACGGCTTCGGACGCGACGCCGGGATGGGATTGGTGGACTATGCCGTGCGGCAGGTCGTGGCCGAGCAGAGCTACTCGTACGAGGGCTTGCTGAAAGCCTACTCGGCCGGCCACGTGCGGTTGCTCAAAGCCATAGCCCGCGAGGGGCGCGTAAGGGAGCCACTGTCGGGCGACTTCGTGGGCAAGTATAGGCTCCGAGCGGCGAGCAGCGTCAGCGCGGCGCTGAAAAAACTTGTCGGCAACGAGTTGGTATACCAGACGGCCGAAGGCTACATCATCTACGACCGTTTCATGGGCGAATGGCTTCGCAATCAGGTGTTTTGACATAAGATTATCGAGGTGGAGAACTTTGCGGCAATAGATTTCGAGACGGCCAACTACGAGCCCAGCTCCGTGTGCAGCGTAGGCGTCGTGGTTGTCAGGAATGGCGAGATTGCGGATTCGTTCTACTCCCTCATCCAGCCCGAGCCGAACTATTACAATCGCAGTTGCATACGCGTGCACGGCTTGCGACGCAAGGACACCGACGACGCGCCGGTTTTTCCGGAAGTGTGGCGGCTCGTCGCCCCACTAATAGAGGGGTTGCCGCTCGTGGCGCACAACAAATCTTTCGACGAGGGTTGCCTGCGCGCCGTCTTCCGGGTCTATCAGATGGACTACCCCGAATATGAATTCCACGACACGTTGCGCGCCTCGCGCCGCATGATGCCCAACTTGGAGAACCACCAGCTTCACAACGTCGCAGCGGCCTGCGGCTACCACCTTGAAAACCACCACCACGCGCTGGCCGACGCCGAGGCTTGCGCATGGATTGCCAGAAAGATATTGTAGTGAAATGACCTGAAAAACAGATAAGGAATGACTACGACAGACACGATATGCGCCATATGCACAGCCCCGGGGATGGGGGCCATAGCCGTATTACGCCTCTCGGGCAGCGAGGCCATTAGCATTGCCGACAGGGTGTTCCGCCCCGCGGCGGGACGCTGGACCCTGTCGCGACAAGCGCCGCGGACCATCCACTACGGCACTATTGTGGACCAGTCGGGCGCGGAGGTTGACGACGTGGTAGTCTCCATATTCCGGGGGCCGCGCTCCTACACGGGCGAGGACACGATTGAAATATCGTGCCATGGGTCGACGATAGTCCAACGCCGTGTCTTAGAGGCGCTTATGGGAGCCGGGGCGCGGATGGCGGAGCCTGGCGAGTTCACGAAACGGGCGTTCGTCAACGGCAAGATGGACCTCAGCCAGGCCGAGGCCGTGGCCGACATGATAGCGGCCCGAAGCGAGGCGGCGCGAAGAGTGGCCTACAGCCAGATGAGGGGCGGCTTCTCGCGGCAGCTCAAGGAGCTCAGGGGGCGGCTTATCGAGTTCGCGTCGTTAGTGGAGCTCGAGCTAGACTTTAGCGAGGAGGACGTCGAATTCGCCGACCGTGGGGAACTGACGATGCTCACCGACGAGATATCCCGAGTCGTCGGCCGTCTGGCGGACTCATTCCGACTTGGCAACGCCATAAAAGAGGGCGTCCCGACAGCCATAGTCGGCGCGCCGAACGCGGGCAAGAGCACTCTGCTGAACGCCTTGCTCTGCGAGGAGCGTTCGATAGTGAGCGACATCCAAGGCACGACCCGCGACACCATTGAAGAGACGCTCAGCATCGACGACCTGACGTTCCGACTAATCGACACCGCCGGGCTGCGCAAGACCGACGACGCCATAGAGGCCGAGGGTGTGCGCCGGAGCCAGGCCGCCGCAGCAAAGGCTCCAGTGGTGGTGATGATGATCGACGCTACGGCCGGCGAGGCCGCCGCACGTGCGGCGGCTGACAAGATGAGGGAACTGTTGCGGCTGAGCGGCCAGAGCCTGATTGTGGCGTTGAACAAGTCCGACGCGTGCGCGGTGTCGCCTGCGCAGTGGGCCACGGAGACGTGGCGAAGCGAGGTTGGCGCCGACGAGGTTGTCGTGATGTCGGCCCGCGAAGGCGTCGGTGTCGAGGAGCTAAAGGAGGCCATGTCGAGGGCCGTGAGGGGGACGGGCCGCATCGACGACGAGGGCGTGGTGGTGACCAACGCCCGCCATTACGAGGCTCTCGTGAGGGCGCGCGAGGCGTTGTTGCGAGTAAGGGCGGGGCTTGACGCCGGTTTGGGTGGCGAGCTGTTGAGCATCGACATTCGGGAGGCCACGGACTCGTTGGCGTCGATAACTGGCGAGGTGAGCAGCCAAGACGTGCTGAACAATATTTTCAGGAATTTTTGCATCGGGAAGTAGGTAGTAATTACCAACGATTAGCATATATCATCAATGATTATCAAGGCGTTCATTTTGAACGCCTTTCTTTTTAGCCTTATAAGCGATGGTTGTCGTTTATAGGGCTTTTTCAGCTCATTTTCCACCCGTATCAGTTGCGTGGTATTCGGGTCGGGAGTCGGAATCATGCGTAGAGTACTGAAAACTCTGGGGTGTAGCATGTCATAAGCCATTCATTGTCAACCATGTTCCGTGTTGGGAGTTTACCTGATTACGGGAGGCCTGAATGACATCGTCTATTTGGGCATGACGGTCGAAAAAGTAGGGTTTCTGCGCTATCGCCCGCCTGTCATTATGCAGAAAAGCTTATTTGCGTAACGTCTGAGAAGAACCCCTATTATGATGGCGACTGCGGCGAAAATGAATGGAGAGAGCAGGTAGGAGGTGAGGTAGCCAAAGGATGTCTTGCCTAAGATTGCAACAATGATTTTGCGTGGGATGTTGAGTGTCGGGACGTGGAATAGGTAGATGAAAAAGGAGTAGCCGCAGGCGGCTGATAAGAGCGGACGGTTGCTGAGTTTAAAATCCGCGCCAACGATGTTATCGTATATGAGCCAAACAGATACGATTCCCGAGAATACGCTGAGAATCCTGACGGCCCGAGACAGCCATTGAATCTCGATGTAGCCCGATAGAAGCCGAGAGATGACGAATATCGCGAATGAGACGATCAGAACGTTGCGATGGATAAATGTAATTGTCGAATTGTCGAATTGTCGAATTGTCGAATTGTCGAATTGTCGAATTGTCGAATTGTCGAATTGTCGAATTGTCGAATTGTCGACTAATTATTTTATCCCTTGAGGGGGATAGCGCGGTCAATCCGCCAATCGAAAACCAAAAAAATGATGCCATGATATTATGGGTCGTGGGATCCACTGTTGACGCGGCAAAGGAAAGAATGGCGAACGCCCATCCCATTTTGGTCAGCGCGACGTACAAAAGTGGCGCAAGGGCTACAATGGCAATAAGGTGCTGGAGAAACCATAGTTGGAACGCCAAAGGAGGGTGTATGAATGTTTTCCAGAGAAGGTCCGGTAAGGGTAGCGAAAGAAACGACAACTCACCATTCATAAAACTGCTCGTGAACGGCAATGCGGCTGTCGCTATGAAAAAGAGAGCGCAAAACGAGCAGCCTATCAAGTACGGAATCAAAACAGTACGCACGCGCTTGCGCATCTTTTGTAATATGGACTTCATTCCGTATGGCACTTTCAAGAAGAAAAGAAACCCTGAGAGCATAAAAAACAAAGGTACCGCAAGGGAGCCGAGCCAGCCCGAAATAACGTTTTGCGTTGCATGGTTCACGGGCATCCCGAGTATCTCGTTGTCGTGAAAGCCTGAGTGTATGTACAAGACAAGTATCGCGCTAAGGAGTGAGAGAATACGAAACTTGTCAGAAAGGTATAGGTTCATATCGATTGTTATTAGGCGCAGCACCCCCTTGTTTCAAAAGAGATGCGTTGTGTGGCGGGGTAGGACGGGCTAAAGTTAAGTAAATTCGATTGTAAGGTGGATGTTAATTTCGTGTATCCGGATGGGAGGCAATAGATTATGTCCTATAAGCTCGGCATACGGCGACGCTACACAAAAGAAGAGCGAGCCGCCAATCTGACGACCCGCCCTGTGGAGCTGTGGGAGGTGAAGGATTCGAACCTACGAAGCCGAAGCAGCAGATTTACAGTCTGTCCCATTTGACCACTCTGGAAACCTCCCCTTAGCGAGTGCGAAATTAGTAAAAAAATCTCATATTCCAAGGCTTAGGGCGGAAAACGGCCGAGACGGCAACGTGAAATGTGCGTCCACAGCCTGAGGCGATTGGGTTACGAACGCGTGACAAGATGGGCATAAGGAAACCGACAATTGAGAATTTACGTTAAATTAGTAGAAGCCGTGGGCGATGTTGCCCGATGGCAAAGCCAACGAAACATTCAAAGACAAAGTTATGGACACGCTTCAGGTATTGTGCGTCAACACGGGCGCTACGATAGGCATCAACCCCGGCACGTCGCTCGAAGAGATTGCCACGAGAATAGGTATCAAGCTGAAACACAGAGTGTTGGGGGGTAAAGTGAACGGGCGTTTTGTAGGCCTGTCGTACCGCGTCTACCGCCCCAAGCAGATAGAGTTTTTTGACGGTTGCCATCCCGAAGGCCGCCGGATGCTGGCCCGCACGCTCGTCATGATGCTCGGCGTGGCGGTTGACGAGGTGCTCGAAGGCGTGCAAGTGGAGGTGCTCCACAGCGTCTCGAAAGGCATATATTGCGAGCTCATCAAAGACGGCCAGCGAGTTGACCCGACGACGGCCGAGGTGGTGGCCATCCTCGACCGGATGAGGGAGCTTCAGGCGGCGGGTCTGCCCATCGAGCGCAAGGAGATGCCGACCGACGAGGCGTTGTCGCTCCTGACGACGACCCCAGAGACGGGCCGCCTCTTGCGCCAGCACGGAGAGCTGTACACGGTGGTCCACTCTCTTGACGGCCACAAAGCCGTCATGTTTGGCGACCTGACGCAAAGGACGTCGGACGTGGAGGCTTTCGACCTCACGGAATTTTTTAGCGGCATGCTGTTGCGCCTGCCCGAGGACGGCAACCCTGGCAAGCTGGCCGAGGCCACCCTCCAGAACAAGATGTTCGCCACGTTCATCCAATTCGACAAGATTAAGAACCTCTTGCGCATCCGCCGCCTTGCCGACCTCAACGACACAATCGCGGCCGGGCTGGGCCGACGGGTCATCCAGCTTTCTGAGGCGTTGCACGAGAAGCAAATCTCCGACATAGCAGACATGATCGCGGAGCGTAAGGATAGCGTGCGCGTGGTGCTTATATCAGGCCCGTCGTCGAGCGGCAAGACGACGTTCAGCAAACGCCTCTCCATCCAGTTGGCTCTCAACGGCCTGCTGCCCGTGACCCTCTCGATAGACAACTATTTTGTCGACCGCGAGAAGACCCCGCTCGACGAGGACGGGAAGTACGATTTCGAGGCTGTCGAGGCCATCAACGTCAAGCTCTTCAACGAGCAGATTTTGGCTCTCATGCGCGGCGAGGAGGTCGAGATCCCTAAGTTCGATTTCGTCCGCGGAAAGTCGGAATTCGACGGGACGAAGCTCAGGCTGGCTGAGAACAGCATCCTCGTCATCGAGGGCACCCACGGCCTCACGCCAGCCCTTACGCCCATGATTCCGGATGCCAACAAGTTCCGTATCTACGTCGCGCCGCTCGCCGGCATCAACTTTGGCCAGCTTACGCGCATCCACACAACGGACAACCGCCTCATCCGCCGTATTGTCCGCGACTACTACAACCGCGGGCATGATGCCGACAGCACCATCGCCATGTGGCCGAGCGTGAGGCGCGGCGAGGATAAGTTCATATACACCAATCAGGAGGAGGCGGACGTCATGTTCAACTCCTGTACGCTCTACGAGCTTGCCGTATTGCGAGCCAAGGCGGAGCCAATCCTTTTGGAGGTGAGGCCCAATTCGCCGCAATATGGCGAGGCGCAACGTTTGCTCCATTTCCTGAGCTACTTCATGCCGCTCGGGGCGGAGACCATCCCGCCGACGTCGCTGCTGCGCGAGTTCGTGGGCGGAAGCTCTTTCGAGTACGATTAGCCGGGTTCGTAAGGTTTCAAGAAACAGGAAAGGGCCGCCTCTTCGCAAGAGGCGGCCCTTGAGTTATTTGCGCGGTGCCGTTTTTAGAGGACTACGTTAACCATCTTTCCGGGAACGACAATGACCTTGCGGACTGTGCGGCCGTCGGTGTATTTGGCGGTCTGCTCGGCGCTCAGGACGGTGTTCTCGATCGCCTTGGGGTCGGCGTCGGCAGGGAGTTCGAGGGTGAAACGCACCTTGCCGTTGAAGGCCACGGGGTATTTTACTGTAGTCTCTACAAGGTGCGACTCGTCAAGCTCTGGCCATGCGGCGTCGCAGACGGTGGTGTCGTGGCCGAGGTCGTGCCAAATCTCCTCCGCGATGTGGGGGGCGAAGGGGGCGAGCATGACGATGAATGGCTCGAGGATGGCGCGCTTGCGGCATTTGAGACCTTGAAGCTCGCTGAGCGTGATCATGAACTGGCTTACGCACGTGTTGAAGGAGAAGCGCTCGATGCCTTCGGTCACTTTCTTGATGCAGTTGTGGAGCGCCTTGAGCTCTTCGGCCTCGGGCTTCGCGTCGTCGAGGGCGAGGGTGTCGGCGTCGTAGTAGTGGCGCCAGAGTTTGCGGAGGAATCGGTGCACGCCGTCGATTCCGTTGGTGTCCCAAGGTTTGGAGAGTTCGACGGGTCCGAGGAACATCTCGTACATCCTGAGCGTGTCGGCGCCGAAGCGGTCGACAATCATGTCGGGGTTGACCACGTTGAACATCGACTTGGACATCTTCTCCACTGCCCATCCGCAGACGTATTTGCCGTCTTCGAGGATGAACTCGGCGTTGGCGTAGTCGGGTCGCCAATTCTTGAAGGCCTCGATGTCGAGGAGGTCGCCCGAGACGATGTTCACGTCGACGTGGATTGGCGTGACGTCATATTTGTCCTTTAGTCCCAGCGAGACGAAAGTGTTGGTGTCCTTGATTCGGTAGACGAAATTGCTACGCCCTTGAATCATGCCTTGGTTGACGAGTTTCTTGAATGGCTCCTCGGTCGAGGAGATTCCGATGTCGAAGAGGAACTTGTTCCAGAAGCGGGAGTAGATGAGGTGGCCTGTGGCGTGCTCGGCGCCGCCTACGTATAGGTCGACGTTTTGCCAGTAGTGGTTGGACTCGGCCGAGACGAGCGCGGAGGCGTTGTGCGGGTCCATGTAGCGCAGGTAGTAAGCGCTGGAGCCGGCGAAGCCGGGCATGGTGCAGAGCTCGTAGGGGTAGCCGTCGGCGGTTTGCCAGTTCTTAGCGCGTCCCAGTGGCGGCTCGCCGGTCTCTGTCGGGAGGTACTTGTCGACCTCGGGGAGGCGGAGGGGGAGCTGGTCTGTAGGGAGCATGTGCGGCTGTCCGTCCTTATAGTAGACGGGGAAAGGCTCTCCCCAATATCTCTGACGTGAGAAGATGGCGTCGCGCAGGCGGTAGTTGACCTTTACGCGGCCGATCTTGTGTTCGGAGATGAATTTCTTTGTCGTGGCGATGGACTGTTTGATTGTCAGGCCGTTGAGGTTGAGGCCGCCAACGGCTTCGCGGCCCGGCATTGGGGAGTTGCAGACAATTCCCTCTTTGGCGTCGAAGCTTTGCTCGCTGACGTCGGCCCCCTCGACGACGGTGCGTATCTCGAGCCCGAAGGTCTTGGCGAAGGCGTAGTCGCGGCTGTCGTGGGCCGGGACGGCCATGATGGCGCCGGTGCCGTAGCCCGCCAATACGTAGTCGCTCACCCATATGGGTATCTCTTCGAGCGTGAGGGGGTTGATGGCGTAGGCGCCGGTGAAGACGCCGGTCACTTTGCGGTCGGCTATGCGTTCGCGCTCGGTGCGTTTGCTGGTTTGTGAGACGTAGGCCTCGACTGCCTCTTTCTGCTCGGGTGTGGTGAGGAGGGCGGTGTATTCGCTCTCGGGGGCGAGGACCATGAACGTGACTCCGAAGACGGTGTCGGCGCGGGTGGTGAAGATTGTCAGGACGTGGTCTGAGCCTTTGACGCGGAATTTCATCTCGGCGCCTTCGGAGCGGCCGATCCAGTTGCGTTGCGTCTCCTTAATGGAGTCGGTCCAGTCGACGGAGTCGAGGCCGTCGAGGAGCCTTTGGGCGTAGGCCGAGACGCGCAGGCACCATTGTTTCATGACTTTCTGGACGACGGGGTAGCCTCCGCGGATTGAGACTCCCTCCACGACCTCGTCGTTGGCCAGGACGGTGCCGAGCTTGGGGCACCAGTTGACCATCATGTCGCCGAGGTAGGCTATCCTGTAGTTCATGAGGATGTCGAGCTGCTCGCTCTTGCTCTTGGCGTTCCACTCGTCGGCGGTGAAGGATAGCTCCTCGCTCTGGGCGGCGTTGACGCCCTCGGTGCCATTCTTGGCGAAGAGGGAGGTCAGGACCTCGATTGGGCGGGCCTTGTTGAGCTTGGTGTCGTAGAAGTAGGCGAACATTTTCTCGAAGGCCCACTGCGTCCACTTGTAGTATGCGGGGTCGCAAGTGCGGACTTCGCGGCTCCAGTCGAAGCTGAAGCCGATCTTGTCGAGCTGCTCGCGGTAGCGGGCGATGTTTTTCTCTGTCGTGACGGCTGGGTGTTGGCCTGTCTGAATGGCGTATTGCTCGGCGGGGAGGCCATAGGCGTCGTAGCCCATGGGGTGGAGGACGTTGAAGCCGTTGAGTCTCTTGAACCGGGCGTAGATGTCGGAGGCGATGTAGCCGAGCGGGTGACCAACGTGAAGGCCTGCGCCCGAGGGGTATGGGAACATGTCCAGGACGTAGTACTTGGGCTTGTCAAGATTGATGTCGACCTTGTAAGTCAGGTTGTCGACCCAGCTCTTTTGCCACCGGCTTTCGATTTCTCTGAAGTTGTAATCCTTTGCCATTCTGTTTTTTACAAAAAAAAATGATGCCAGCCTGTCTGCGCTGTTTCGCGCATCAGACCAGCATCAAAAATAAAGTTCTTGTGACCCCGTGGAGACTCGAACTCCAATCAGCAGAACCGGAATCTGACATTCTATCCATTGAACTACGGGGCCAAAAAGCGTTTACAAAGATACGTTTTTTGGCTCAATGTCGCAACCAAGAGCCTTTTTCTTTGCTAAAGGGTTACGGTTTGGAAGAGTGAAACAGAAAATTCATTACATTTGGTAACGATATTGTTACAAGTTCAACAATTATTATAGGCAACATGAAAATGAAAAAAGGAATTTGCGCCTTGTCGGCGGTTTTGCTCCTGGCCTCTGGCGGCGCGATGGCGCAGAAAGAGAACGCCAAGAAGGGAGACGAAGGCTTCGTCTTCACGACAATCAAAGAGATCCCCATAACGTCGATAAAGGACCAGAACCGCAGCGGCACGTGCTGGGCCTATTCGAGCCTCGGGTTCTTCGAGGCCGAGCTGCTGCGCATGGGCAAGGGCGAATACGACCTCTGCGAGATGTATCTCTGCCACAAGACGTACGAGGACCGTGCCGAGGCGAGGGTCCGCCTGCATGGCGACATCTCGTTTACCGAGGGCGGCAGTTTCTACGACGCCGTCTACTGTATGCGCCATTACGGCATGATTCCCGAGGACGCCATGCCGCGCCCGGGCGTCCCCTATGGCGACACGCTGGCCAACTTCACGGAGATGTGGCCCGTGGTGAGCGGCGTGGTCGACGGCCTGATCGACGAGAAGCCCAAAAAGCTAAGCCCCGCTTGGAAAGGTGCCCTCAATGGCGCGCTTGACGCGTATCTGGGGGCCGTGCCTGAGAAATTCACCGTCAACGGCAAGGAGTTCACACCACAAAGCTATCAGGCGAGCTTGGGCCTGAACATGGACGATTACGTGAACCTGACCTCGTTCACGCATCACCCCTTCTACGAGACTTTTGCCATCGAGGTGCAAGACAACTGGCGCTGGGGCCGATGCTACAACCTGCCCATCGATGAGCTTATGGCCGTCATGCGAAACGCCATCGACAAGGGCTACACTTTCGCGTGGGGCGCAGACGTGAGCGAGATTGGCTTCACGCGCGACGGCATCGCAGTGTTCCCCGACGCCGACCGAGGCGCCGACATTACGGGCTCGGACATGGCGCGCTGGACGGGGATGACACCCACGGACCGTCGCAACGAGCTGACCAGGAGGCCTTTGCCAGAGGTTGAGGTCACGCAGGAGATGCGCCAGGTGGCGTATGACAATTGGGAGACGACCGACGACCACGGTATGCTGGTCTACGGCAAGGCCAAGGACCAGAACGGCAAGGAGTATTTCATCGTCAAGAACTCGTGGGGCAAGGCCGGAAAGTACAATGGCATCTGGTACGCCTCGGAGGCTTTCGTGAAGTATAAGACTTTGAACATCCTC
>JAFPDB010000302.1 GCA_017390085.1 Bacteroidales bacterium
ATCCAGACCGACGACAGGGCCACATCCGCGCCCGCCCCCTCAGCCTCGTCGGCCGTGAGGGAGGAAGCCCTGCAAGCCCTCCTGACCCTCGGCTACAACAAGCCACAAGCCGCCAAAGTGGTCGACAAGATACTGGCCGGCAATCCGGATTTCAAAGTCGAGAGTGTCGTCAAGGCGGCCTTCCGAATGCTCTGAACACGTAGCCACGCCCCCATGACAAGCAAGCTCCGACGGCTGCCTGTAGCCCTGACCTGCCTCCTGGCCCTGGCCGGAGTGGCGGCCCCGCTCATCCGCCCCGCCATCAACCGCGCGGCCCTAAGCGCGGCCCTCGCTTCGCCAGAAGCCGTCGCCGAGCCCGACACCGTCAAGCTGCCCTACCCGATGACCGACGGAGGCGACGTCCCCGCCGTCAACGGGCAAGCCCCCGAGCGGGGGGCGTCGTCGCCCATCGACCTCAAAGACCCCGACAACGCCGAATACTCGGCCGTCTACGACCCCGCCTCGGGATCCGTGACCATCTACCGCAAGATTGGCGGAATGAACGTCAGGCTCCCATACTCCATGAGCTACGACGACTATCAAAACGACGCCGTACGCCGCTCGATGATGAACTATTGGCTCTCCAAACAACGTCAGGCGGGCAACGCCGACCGCGGAACGGACGCCAAGAAGCCCGAGGAGCGCAAAAACTCGCTACTCAACAGCAAGTGGGAAATCGACAACGACGCCTTCGCCAGCATCTTCGGCAGCAACAACATCACAATGCGACTCCAAGGGCAGGCCTTGGTCAGCATCGGAGTGCAATACAACAAAATCGACAACCCGACCCTCCAGGAGCGCATGAGGGCCACGACGAGCTTCGACTTCAACCAGAGCGTCCAGATCAACCTCAACTCCCAAATCGGCGAGAAACTCAAACTCGGCATAAACTACAACACACAAGCCACCTTCGCCTTCGAGAACGAGGTCAAACTCGAGTACAACGGCGACGAGGACGACATAATTCAAGACATCGAGGCCGGAAACATCAATTGGAGCCTACCAGGCACGCTCATTCAGGGCAGCCAAAGCCTCTTCGGCTTCAAGATGGACATGAAGTTCGGCAAGCTGTCCGTCTCCACCGTCTTCAGCCAGAAAAAAGGAGAGAGCAACAGCATTACCGTCCAAAACGGCGCAACGGCCCAGGAGTTCGAAATCGACGTGACCGACTACGAGAAGAACAAGCACTTCTTCCTCAGCCAACGATTTAAAGACATGTACGACCAGGCGCTCCGACGCCTGCCAACCGTCAACTCCGGAATCTCCATAAGCAAAATCGAGGTCTGGGTCACAAACAAGACGGGCAACTACACCGACGCCCGAAACGTCGTCGCGTTTGCCGACCTCGGCGAGACCGACGCCGACATACAGAACCCCGCCATGTGGGCAGGCCGCCCCGACATGCCCTCCAACGAGGCCAACAACCTCTACGCCTCGATGACAGGCCCCTACGCCGCGGCCCGCGACCCAAACAGCACCACAAGCACCATAGCCTCCATAAGCGGCATGAAGACGGGGCGCGACTACGAGAAAATTGAGAACGCGCGTATGCTCTCCCCATCGGAGTTCACCCTCAACGAGCATCTCGGCTACATCTCGCTCAACTCCCCCCTCAACAACAACGAAGTCCTCGCCGTCGCCTACCAATACACCTACCGAGGCCAGACCTACACCGTCGGCGAACTCTCCTCGAGCGGCGTCGCAGCGCCCAACTGCCTCTACCTTAAGATGCTCAAGGGCACGACCTTCACTCCGCAGTACAAGGTGTGGGACCTCATGATGAAGAACATCTACTCGCTTGGCGGCTACGAAATCAAGTCCGACGGATTCGACC
>JAFPDB010000303.1 GCA_017390085.1 Bacteroidales bacterium
CCGACAATGTCCTGAACGTCAACGTGTTCCGTTTTCCTCCCGACGATTGGTTCCCGCTGGCTGTTCTGCGCAGCACGGCTTTTATCCTGAGCAGCACCTCTTGTAGCGAGAATGGCTTGGATATGTAGTCGTCGGCTCCTATGTTGAGGCCCGTAATCGTGTCATTCTGAGTGCCTTTCGCCGTGAGGAATATTATGGCTATGTCGGCCGTTTTGGGGTCGCCTTTCAATATTTGTGCCATCTCGAAGCCCGACATCCCGCCCATCATCACGTCGAGCAATATCAGGTCGAAAGGTTTGCCCGAGGCCGACTTTATTGTCTCCAATGCCTCTTCGGCGGAGTTGACAGTCGTCACGTCATAGCCTGCCGTTTTTATATTGAAACTCAGGATTTCACATAGGTCCTGCTCGTCGTCGACGACCAAAATTCTCGATTTTTCTTCTGCCATTTTCGTTTCTCCTTTGGGGTTGTCATCTCGTCGCGAATATGGCGTTTTTTGGAGTTATAAGATATTTCGATTCTGTTACATTGTTGCCAGACAACACGTTAAGTTGTTTGTAGCGGTTTTGTAACATCTGCTTAGCCGCCGTGTAATTGTGTGAAGATAATATTGCTTCCGAAAACACAATTCACATTCCAATACATGGCAACAATCTACATTATCATTGTCGGGTTCCTGCTCTTGCTGGCCGTATTCGATCTTTTCGTCGGCGTTAGCAACGATGCCGTGAACTTCCTCAATTCCGGCGTCGGCGCGCGTATCGCTCGTTGGCGCACTCTTCTCATCATGGCGTCGCTCGGAGTCGTCGTCGGCGCGTTCATGTCGTCGGGCATGATGGATGTGGCCCGTCACGGCATCATGCTGCCCTCCAACTTCTCGTTTGCCGATGTCATTGTCGTCTTCCTTGCCGTCATGGCGACCGATGTTATAGTCCTCGACAGGTTCAATTCACTCGGTTTGCCTACTTCCACCACGGTCTCGCTCGTCTTCGAGCTCTTTGGTGCGGCCTCTTTCATGGCAGCGGTCAAGCTGGCACAAAACGAGGGTGTGGCCTATGCCGACCTCATCAATACCGATAAGTGCCTTTCCGTCATTGTGGCCATTTTCGTGAGCGTCGGTATCGCTTTCGTATGCGGCGCCATTGTCCAGTGGCTGGCCAGGCTCGTCTTCACGTTCCAAAGCAGTAAGGTCGGCTACGTACCCATCGCCATTTTCGGCGGCTTGGCTTTCACCATCCTCTCCTATTTCATTTTCCTCAAAGGATTGGGCAAGTCGCCCATGATCAGCCAAGAGGTCCGCACATGGGTCGCTGAGAATATCAAACTGCTCCTGTTCGGCTTCTTTGTCGTCTCGACAGTCCTGTCGCTCATCCTGATGGCTCTCAAAGTCAGTGTCTTCAAGATTATTATCCTCCTCGGCACGTTCGCTCTCGCCATGGCTTTCGCTGGCAACGATCTTGTCAACTTCATTGGAGTGCCTCTCGCGGGGCTTGACTCTTTCCAAGATTGGTTCTCCGCCGGGTGTCCCGATCCCGACAAGTTCATGATGACGTCGCTCATGGAGTCCGCCAAGTCGTCCACTCCCTATCTCCTTGGCGCCGGCCTCATCATGATTCTCGCCCTCGTCTTCTCACGCAAGGCGTTGGCCGTGGTCAAGACGAGCGTCGACCTTAGTCGCCAAGACAGCTCCGACGAGATGTTCGGCTCCAGCCGCCCCGCGCGTAGCATAGTCCGCAATACCGAGGCCTTTTTCGCAGGCGTGGAGCGTCTCATGCCGCGCGGCCTCAAGGTGGCAATCGGCCGGCGCTTCGACAATCGAGTCACCGATATGCCCGACGGGGCGGCTTTCGACGCCGTCCGGGCTGCCGTCAATCTGGTGCTCTCTTCCGTGCTCATCGTCATCGGCACGAGCTACAAGCTTCCCCTCTCCACGACCTACGTCACGTTCATGGTCGCCATGGGCACGAGCCTTGCCGATAAGGCTTGGGGGCGCGAGACGGCCGTCTTCCGCGTCTCGGGCGTCCTGACCGTCATCGGCGGTTGGTTCCTCACTGCGGCCATCGCTTTCATCACGGCCGCCGCCATTTGCGCCGTCATGTACTATTGCGGTTTCGTGGCCATGTTCGCTTTCATGGTCCTGGTCGTCTTCGTTGTCGTCAAGAGCAATTTCTTGGGCAAGAAGTCTTCCACTCCCGATGCCGACCGCGCTCTCGTTGAGCCTGTCGACCTTACGCCTGAGAATTTCAATACCCGCGTGGCCGTCAACGATTCAGCCTCCATCGCCCAGTCCAAGGCTCGTTTCAACGACATTGTAGACGCTTTCCTTGGCCGCCGTGTACGCGCTTTGCGTCAGGTTGGCAGTCGCCTCGATTTCGACCAGCGAGCCGTACATCGCTACCGTCGCGTAGAGATTTTCGAATACGGCAAAATTGTCAACACCGCAGACCCGCAAGTCGGTTCTTCCCTCAACGAGAGCGGGCTGTGGCTCCAGCTCGGGTTGGATTGCCGTTCGCAATACCTCAAGACGCTACGACAGATGCTTTCTCCCGTCCTTGAGCACGTCGACAACGGCTTCAACCCTCTCCCCAAGGAGGCCGAGAAAGAGTTCGCGCCAATTCGCCGAAGCGTCAATGAGCTTTTCGAGAAGGCCTCCTGGATGGTCAAGACGCTCGATTTCGAAGATTACGAGGCGCTTAGGCTCAGGGCCATCGAGCTGCGTAAGATTCTCAAAGCCACGAGGCACGCCCACATGGATCGACTCCAGTCCGGTGTCAATTCCAAGGATTTCAAGGTTATCATGGTCTACATCAATCTGTTGAGAGAGACCCAGAATCTTGTAAACAACCTTCGCCACCACATTCAGGCCGTCAAATGTTTCAATTCTCCACAAACTGTTTCAGAAGAGGAGATAGAGACGTCGCGCAATGGCGAATACTGATTCTTATCATAAGAGACAATAGACTTCGCAAAA